>JBEVLJ010000082.1:0-3381 GCA_040509195.1 Acidimicrobiia bacterium | reverse complement strand
CCTGCGGCTTCATCGGGCCCTTGTCGCCAGGCTCGGGTGGGTCGACCCCGAGATCGTCGAGCACGCGTCCGACCGTCGCGGCACGTGAGTCGGCGAAGTCCTCGTAGATGACGCGGATCGGTTCGCGCCCGGTCGCGTGGAACCAATCCTCCCAGCGCGCGTCCCAGCGATGGAGCTCATCGACCAGGTGCTTCAACGCGCGGTAGTCGTACTGCGCTTCGCCGATCAGTTCCTGATCGCTCTCGGCGCGCCACTGCTGCGTCTGGATCGCCTTCCACAGCGACACGGCCTGCGCGACCTTGTTGCGACGGCGCACGAAGATGATCCGGAGGTGTGGGAACACCTCGTCGAGCGCTTCCGTGAAGGTGAGGTCGCCGAGTCCCGGAAGCTCACCGAGGCGGTCGCGGAAGTCGTCGAAGTAGTTCCACATCATCTTGGCGCCGAACACGCCATTGGGGGTGGTGCCGCGCTGCAGCACGTAGCTGAACCAGCCCTCGAACTCGCCGACGTGTTCCGGGCGACCGGGATCCATGGGCGCGAGGCGGGCCGCGATGTCGGCAACGGCCGGCGCTTCGAAGTACTGGCGTGGCTGGCGGGGGAGACCGGTGGACCGCAACGCTTCGAAGAACTCGTCGGGCACGCCGGCGACGGCGGTTCCTTTCAGCAGCTCACAGAGAAGCGTGCTGCCGCTGCGTTGGGTCGCGCACACGAGGTACGAGATGCCCTCGTGTCGAATGGCGCTCGACGACTCAGGCGTCTTTGTCATTCTTGTCAATGGTATCAGTCAACAATACGTTCCTAAGCTGAGCGCGCATGACGCCGCCCAACATCCTGTATCTCCATTCGCACGACACGGGCCGCTACGTGCAGCCATACGGCTACCAGGTGCCGACGCCCAACATCCAGCACCTGGCCGACCAGGGCGTGCTCTTTCGTGAAGCGTTCTGCGCCGCGCCGGTGTGTTCGGGATCGCGCGCCGCATTGCTCACGGGGCAGTGCGCGCATGCGACGGGGATGATCGGGTTGGCGCATCGCGGCTTTCGTCTCACGCACCCGGAGCGGCACATCGTGCACACGCTGCGCGCCGCGGGGTACTGGTCGGGGTTGGTTGGCGAGCAGCACGTGTCGGCCGACGTCCACGACCTCGGCTACGACCACGTCGAGGATCTGGGTTCGACGAAGGTGCGCGACGTCGCACCTGCAGCAACGAGGCTGATCGCTGAGCGCGCCGGTTCGGAAGACCCGTTCTTCTTGTCGGTCGGATTCTTCGAGACGCACCGCGAGTACTTCGAGCCGTCGTCGGTGCGCGATGCGCTCTACTCGCGGGGGCCGGAAAACATCGTCGACAGCGCGGCAACCCGCCGCGACATGGCGTCGTTCAAAGCGAGCGCTCGCGCGCTTGACCAGGGTGTCGGCACGGTGCTGAACGCGTTGGAGGAGAACAACCTCGTCGACCACACGCTCGTGATCATGACCACGGATCACGGCCTCGCGTTCCCGGGCGCGAAGGCCACGATGTTCGATCGCGGCATCGGCGTCATGTTGATCATGCGCGGACCGGGTGGGTTCGAGCGTGGCCGCGTGCACGACGCAATCGTGAGCCACGTCGACCTGTATCCCACCATCTGTGAGCTCGCGGGCATCGAGCGTCCGTCTTGGCTCGAGGGCGTGTCGCTGCTGCCGTTGGTGCAAGGCGAAGTGACCGACGTGCGCGACGAGGTGTTCGCCGAGGTCACCTATCACGCCGCGTACGAGCCGCAGCGCGCGGTGCGTACGAAGCGCTACAAGTACGCCCGTCGGTTCGACTCCGATCACCCGAGCGTGGTGTTGGCGAACGTCGACGACGGCCCCACCAAGGAAGCACTCCTCGCGGCGGGTTGGGCCGACGTGGTGCCGCCCGCCGAGGCGCTCTACGACCTCTGGCTCGACCCGGCGGAGGGGAACAATCGGATCGAAGATCCGGCGTTGCGCGAGGTGCGCGTCGACCTCGAGGCACGCCTGCAGGACTGGATGGTCAAGACCGACGATCCGCTGCTCGACGGCCCGGTGCCGCCGCCCGCGGGCGCCGTGATCAACACGGTTGATCAGCGTTCGGCTGACGATCCCACCACGCCGGAGTCGACGCACTCGCTCACCCACACCCATCGCGTGCGCGGAGAGCGCCCCGAGATCGACTGACAACCCACCCCAACCTCCGACTTTCTGACGGCTGACCGCGTCGGAGCGCGGTGGGGCGTCAGAAAGTCTCGAAGGAACGGGCCGGAGTGCCGCGGCGGGCGCGGGTGCATCGGTGAGACTCTGCGGGTGGGAGGGTTCATCGCGCGTCGACTCCTGGTAGCGATTCCCGTGGTCATCGCGGCCACGCTCATCGTGTTCCTGCTCGTCAGCGCGACGGGCGATCCGCTGAAGGACCTCCGCAACCGGCCAGGTGTCAGCCAGCAGACGCTGCACCACCTCGAGGAGCAGTACCACCTGAACGATCCCGTGCTCGAGCGCTATGGCCGCTGGCTGGGCGACTTCGTGCAGGGCGACTGGGGCACGTCGTTCGCGACGGAGCGGCCGGTCACCGACCTGGTCGGCGACGCGGCGTGGAACTCGTTCCTGCTCATCGGTACCACCGTGGTGTTGTCGGTGATGTTCGCGTTGCTGCTCGGGGTGGTCAGCGCGGTGCGCCAACGCTCGGTGTTCGACTACGCCGCCACGAGCTTTTCGTACTTCGGGTTCTCGATGCCCGACTTCTTCTTCGCGCTCATGTTGCAACTCGTGCTCGTGGTGTGGCTGCGCGAGTGGTTCGACGTGCAGCTCTTCTACGTGCAGGGCAAGTACACCGTGGGCGAGCAGGGAAACCTCGTCAACCTCGCGCAGCACATGGTGCTGCCGGTCGCCACGTTGATGCTCACCACGGTCGCGGCGTGGAGCCGGTATCAACGCGACAGCATGCTCGACGAGCTGAGCGCCGACTACGTGCGCACCGCGCGCGCGAAGGGAGTGCCGCGCGCGCAGATCGTGCGTCGACACGCGTTGCGCAACTCGCTGGTGCCGTTCGTGACCGTCGTCGCGATCGACACCGGGGTGCTGCTCGGCGGTGTGGTGGTGGTCGAACGGATCTTCGCGTGGCCCGGGCTCGGGTTGCTGTTCTTCCAAGCGCTCGAACGGTCCGACTATCCCGTGTTGCTGGCGTGGACGGTGCTGGCGACGGTGTTCGTCGTGCTGTGCAACCTCGCCGCCGACATCGTGTACGGCGCGCTCGACCCGCGCATTCGGGTGCCCTCGTGCATCTTCTCCACGAGCTCGCGACCGCGCGGATACGCGTCGTCGCGGTGAACGATGAGTGACAGCGCATCCACGCGATCGCCGTTGATGAGCACGTCGAGCTTCACG
>JBEVLJ010000081.1:0-7527 GCA_040509195.1 Acidimicrobiia bacterium | reverse complement strand
GGCAAACCCGGCGGCCTTTTGTTTTGCCCGAACACAGCACCCATTCGCAACACCAGCACCAGGGGGAGAGGCGATGTTCGCCATCCAAGACAGTGAACGCAGAGAACAAGAACGCTGGAGAGCCGAGGCGCGTTGTGCCGACAGCTCTTCGGCACTGGTCGAGCTCTTCTTCTCGGAGCAGCTCGACGACATCCTGCGCGCCAAGCAGTTCTGCGAGGGTTGCGCGGTCCGCCAGCCTTGCCTCGACGGGGCGATCGACCGTGCCGAGCCGTGGGGCGTGTGGGGCGGCGAGCTGTTCGCCAACGGCAAGGTGCTCGCGCAGAAGCGGCGTCGAGGACGTCCGCCGAAGATCGCGCCGCCCGAGCCCGTGATCGACGAGCTCGTGCCCCTGTACGTCGAGCGCAGCGCCTGACGCGACCCCTCGCGAGAGGAGCACGCGGGACGCGCTCACCGATCACCGCACAAGGCGGGCCGGGGTGACGACGGCCGGGGCATCATCCCCCCGGTGCCCCAGGCAGCGAGCCCCGGTCCGCCGCGGTCAATTCGCAACGACGAACGAATGGCCCGAGTCCCGGTGATGGGTGGCCTCGGGCCGTTCCGCGAGTGTCAGGCCGCTACCGTGGCTGGCTCACTCAACATCGAAGACCACGGGGCGTTTAGCTCAGTTGGCCAGAGCGCCGCCCTTACAAGGCGGATGTCGGGGGTTCGAGTCCCTCAACGCCCACCACATCACCGCAGCTGCGCCCACGTGCATGCCGCTCACGCGCCGAGCACGACCTCCGCCGCGATCCGGAGGTCGTCGATCCCACCACCGCGGACGCGCATCGTCGTGAAGCCGGCTTCGGCCCACCTCGGGAGCTCGGCGCGGATCTCGGCCGCGTTGCCGATGATGCCCTGGTCGAGCACCATCTCGTCGGTCACGAGCGCGGTCGCATCCGCACGCCTGCCGTCGAGGAACAGCGTCTGGATCTCCTCGGCTTCCGACTCCCAGCCGAGACGGCTGAATGCGTCCTTGTGGAAGTTCACGTCCTTGGCGCCCATCCCCCCGATGTAGAAGGCGATGTTCGGCTTCATGGCGTCCATCGCAGCACGTCGGTCGTCGGTCACGACGATGCTTCCGCCGATGATCTCGAAGTCGTCGGGCCCGCGCCGTGCACCGGGGCGCGCCCAGCCCTCCTCGAGCCAACGTCGCCACACATGGGCGGTGTGCGCGCCCATGTAGAGCGGGAGCCAGCCGTCGGCGATCTCCGCGGTGAGCGCGACGTTCTTGGGCCCTTCGGATCCGAGGAGGATTGGAAGGTCGTGGCGAAGGGGGTGCACCATCGATTTCAGCGGCTTGCCGAGTCCGAGTGCGCCGGGGCCGTCGTAGGGCAGCGGGAAGTGCGGTCCGTCGTTCGTGACCGGTTCGTCGCGGGCCAGGATGTCGCGGATGATCCCCACGTACTCGCGGGTGCGTTCCAGTGGTCGGGCGAACGGCTGGCCGTACCAGCCTTCCACGACCTGCGGACCCGACAGGCCGAGTCCGAGAGAGAATCGCCCGTCGCAGAGGTGGTCGAGCGTCAGGGCCGACATCGCGCACGCGGCCGGCGTGCGCGCCGCCATCTGCACGATCGAGGTGCCGAGTCGGATGCGCTCGGTGTGCGCGCCCCACCACGCGAGCGGTGTGAACGCATCCGAGCCCCAGGTCTCGGCGGTGAACGCGATGTCGTAGCCCAGGCGCTCGGCTTCTTGGAGGTGCTCGACGGCGTGCTCGGGGGGCAGACCCGCCCAATACCCGAATCCGGTTGCCAGCTTCACCGCGGCTCCTCCGATCGGGCCAATGATCCGCGTCTCCGCCCCGCGCCCGTGCCGTGCCCAGCGGTCGAAGCGCGCACGTTGATCAACGGCACGCTCACTGAGCGGCCGCCCGCGCCCAGACGTAGTCCGGCTTCCCCGACGGGGTGCGCACGACGGTCTCGACGAGGTCGGCGAGATTGAACTCCACGGGGAGAAGCTAGCGCGGCGCAATCGAGGCCTTGTTGCTGGTGTTGTGTTGCGCGGCGCGGTGGTCCGTGTTCCCGTATCCTCCTGACGTCCCGCCGTGCATTCCCGTTCCCGCCGGGCGACACGCTCCGCGTGCCCACTGACAGACGAGGTCGAATCATGAAAGTCGGCACCATCGAGGTCCTGCCCGTCATCGACGCCACGTTCCGGCATCCGCCGTCCACCACGTACCTCGGCGCTCCCGCACCCGAGGGTGCGTGGGAGCCACACCGCTACCTGCTCGACGACGACGGGACGCTCGAGAGCTCGATGGGCGGGTTCCTGATCCGCGGCGGAGGCCACGACCGTGTCGCGCTCGTCGACTTGGGTCTGGGCGACAACGACATGATGGGCGCGCGTGGAGGCGCGATGATCGACAGCCTGCGGGCGTACGGCCTGGGCCCCGAAGACGTGACCGACGTGCTGCTGACCCACTTGCATCTCGACCACGTTGGGTGGGCGAGCGTCGACGGGCAAGCCGTGTTCCCGAACGCGACCTACCGGTGCGATCTTGCCGATTGGGACTACTGGGTCGTCGATCCTTCACGGGGCGGCACCGTCGAGGTGAACCACTACCTCCAGGCGCAGAAGGACCTGATGGACCCCGCCGCGTCGCAGCTGGAGACGTGGGACAGCGACGGGCCGGTCCTCCCCGGGATCGACGTGCTCCGGATCCCCGGGCACACTCCCGGCAGCTCCATGCTCGTGATCTCCGATGGGGACGACCGAGCGATGCTCCTGGGCGACGTCGTGCACTGCCCGGTCGAGCTCCTCGAAGACGAGTGGGACGGCTTCGCCGACGTCGATCCGGTGCGCGCGAAGGCCGCGCGGAATGCGCTGGTGCGCGAGCTCGAAGGAAGCGACGTCCCCGTGGCCGCCGCCCACTTCCCGAACCTTCAGTTCGGTCGCGTGCTGTCGGGTGAGCGCGCGCGGCGCTTCCAGTACATCTGAGGCGACGGGATCGCGCGTCAGACGCGTCGAACGTGCGGTGAGGTCAGCCGATCCGGCGGGTGAGCGCGGACGCGCACACCCGTCAGCCACACCACCGATCGCGGCCGCGACCGTCATGGAGCGGGAGGCCTCCCCACGGCGTTGCCGGCAGCTGCGCGCCGTACAGTGTCGTTCGATCGGACACGAGGGAGCTCAGATGACGACCATCGACAGTGGCGCCGACGCACTCGCCACCACGATTCCGGCGATGCCGGCGCGGGTGTTCAGGCCGCCGGCGGGTGGTGGCACCGCGTCCGGCGCCGACCCGGACCTGCCGCAGGGGTACGTCGAAGAGGAGTACCTCGTCAGTGGTCTGGCGAACGTCTACCAACACGACGCGGACCGCCGGCTCGTCGTGCAGGACGCGGATCGCGCGTACACGACGCGCGTCATCGTGCGGTACCCCGCCGACCCAGCCGCGTTCAGCGGCGACCTCGTGTTCGAGGCGTTCCACCCCGAGGGCGGGCAGGCGACGCTCTGGAGCAACCTGCGCGAATACGTCGCCGAGCGTGGCGACGCGTACTGCGGCGTCACGGTGCGGCGCGAGCCGTACAACTTCCTGATCCAGCCGCCCCAGACCGCGACGACGCGTCTCGTTGCAGCCGATCCGGTGCGCTACGCCGACATCGACTTCGACGAAAGTGGGCTCACGTGGGACGTCATCTCGCAGGTCGGCCGGCTCGTTCGCAGTGATGTCGCCGAGAACCCGCTGCGCCAGTACAGGCCGCGTGTGGTGGTGAAAGGCGGATACTCCGGTGCAGGGGCCACCATGCTGTTCTACCTCAACGAGGGCTTCCCGGCATTGCGCATGCCCGACGGCGGGCCCGTCTTCGACGCCTTCCTCGTGGGAGAGCCCAGCCGCTACCCGTCGGTCAGCACGGCCGCCGGCGATGCGGACGCCCCCGCCGACGACGACCCGCGGCAGAAGATCCAGCCTCGCCAGCAGCCCGTCATCCAGCTCTACTCCACGGAGTTCGCCTTCGAGTTCGGCAAGGGTCGGTTCCGCGCCGACAGCGACGAGCCGGGAGACCGGTACCGGTTGTGGGTGGTCCCAGGCGCGTACCACGCCGGCCGCGCCGGGGCGCGTGCGCTGGAGCAGCTCGGCACGAAAGCTGGCGAAGCGCGCTACCCGTACAGCACCGTCCCGCTCGACCACTACTTCCCGCTGGCGGTCGACCACCTGAAGCGCTGGGCCCGGGGCGAGAGCGTGCCGCCGCACGCGCCGGTGTTCCAGATGCTCCCGGACGGCGGGATGGCACTCGATGCGTTGGGCAACCAGATCGGTGGCGTGCCGGTGCCCACGATGGACGTGCCGAGTGCGAGCCACCCCGAGAACGGCCCCGACATCATGTCGCGCCTGCTCGGGGGCGAGGTGCCGTTCGGCCCGGAGAAGCTCCGCGAGCTGTACGGCACGCGCGAGGCGTACCTCCTCCGAATGGAGCGCCGCGTGCGTGAGCTCATCGGCCTCGGGTGGCTGCTGCCGATGCACGCCAAGGAAGTCATGGACCAGGCTCGCACGGTCGACTTCGGTCCGGCATCGGGCTGAAGTCGAGGGGCTCCCCTCGAGGTCGCGCTACACGACCGAGTTCACGACCAACGCGCCGGCGTCGACGACGACGGTCGTACCCGTGGTGCGTCGGGCTGCGTCGCTCGCGAGGTACACCGCAGCCTCGGCGATGTCCTCGGGCAGCACGAGGTTGGCCTCGTCGCCGAGTGGCTCCCACAGCGCGCGTGCGAACTCGGTCTTCACCAGACCTGGCGCGATCGCGTTCACGGTGACGGTCGGTACGAGCTCGGCCGCCAACACCTTCGTGAGATGGATCACGCCCGCCTTGGTCACGTTGTAGGTGCCGATCCCCTTCGTGCCGGCGATGCCGCCGATCGACGAGATGTTGATGATCGAGCCGCCGTGCTCCTGCATCCACGACTGCCACGCGCACTGCGACCATGCGAGCGCACCTCGCAGGTTCACCCGAAACGTCTTGTCCCACGATGCGAGATCGGCGTCGATGGTGAGGCCCATCACCGGGTTGGTCGCCGCGTTGTTCACGAGCACGTCGAGCGCGCCGAGTTGGTCGATCGTTGCCGCGACACACGCTGCAGCCTGATCCTCCTCACCGGCGTTCGCGGCGAAGGTGGCGAGGCGTGCGCCGGGCGTGTCGGCCGCGATCTCCGCCGCGGCCGCGTCGAGGTGGTCCTGCTTGCGCGACGACAACATCACTGCCGCGCCCTCGGCCGCGTACGCCGCGGCGATGGCCTTGCCGATGCCCTTCGAAGCACCGGTGACGAGGGCCACCTTGCCCGCCAGACGTTCTCCCATCGGAAGACCCCTTCTTCGGTGTCGATCGGCGTCTGTGTGTGGTCGGCAGTCTCGCGCACCGCGCGGGTCGTGAACCGCGCGAAGGCGACGCCCATCGAGCGCGCGTGCGTCGGACGGGGTTGTTGTCGCACTGTGTGGTTGGTGCGCGACGATGTGGGCAATGTCCGCGGTCGTCGTCCCAGACCGAGACGCGGCAGTCCAACGCCTTCCGCGCCTCGGCTACATCCCCGCGCTCGATGGCTTGCGCGCGCTCGCGGTCGGCGCGGTCCTCGCCTACCACGGTGACGTCGGCTGGATTCCTGGCGGGTTCCTCGGCGTCGACGTGTTCTTCGTGATCAGCGGCTACCTGATCACGTGCCTCCTGCTCGGCGACTGGCGCCAGTACGGGCACATGGAGTTCGGACGGTTCTACCTGCGCCGTGCCCGACGACTGCTCCCCGCGTTGTTCGTGATGCTCGGCGTCGTCAGCCTCTACTCGATCCTGTTCTTGCCCGACACGATCTCGGAATTGCGCGGGCAGGTGCTTGCCGCGATCGCGTACATCGAGAACTGGTGGCTCATCTTCCACGATGTGTCGTACTTCGTGGCCGCGGGACGTCCGCCGTTGTTGCGTCACGTGTGGTCGCTCGCAGTGGAAGAGCAGTTCTATCTGATCTGGCCGCTCGTACTCGCGCTGTTGCTGCGCACATGGGGTCACGACCGTCGCAAGGTGATCGCCGCGGTGATCGGCCTCACCGCGGTGTCGACGTTGCTGATGGCAGTGCGCTACCACCCGTATCAAGACCCGTCGCGCGTGTACTTCGGCACCGACACGCGCGCGTCGACGATGTTGATCGGCGCGATCCTCGCGTTCGTCTGGTCGCCGTGGCGGCTCACGAAGAACACCGGCAAGGGCGCACCGCTCGTGCTCGACGCGTTCGCGGTGGTGGGTCTGATCGGTGTGGTGTGGTTCTTCCTCAACGCCGGCGAGTTCGACCCATGGATGTACCGCGGGGGGTTCACGATCGTCGCACTGCTCACAGCGTTGTTGCTCGCGGGCACCGTGCATCCTGCGGCGCGCTTCGCCCCCGCGATCTTCGGGCTCGGCTTCCTGCGCTGGATCGGCGTCCGGTCGTATGGCATCTACCTGTGGCACTGGCCGATCTTCATGGTCACGCGACCGCACTCCGACGTGCCGATCACCGGGATCCCGCTGCTGGTGTTGCGCCTCGGACTCACCATTGGCGCCGCGGTGCTGTCGTTCAAGTACGTGGAGGAGCCGATCCGGAGCGGCGCGATCGGTCGTCGGCTCGCGGCGTACCGACGCTCGTCGGGCGAGCGACGCCGTCAGATGACGAAGGGCTTCTCGATCGTCGCGGGCGTGCTCGTGGTGTCGCTGCTGGTCATCACATTCGGGTTGCTCGGTGGCGGCACACCAGCGCGGCCCGCCGGGCTCCCCGCGGCGGCGGCGCTCGTGCGCGGACCGGGTGACACCACGCAGCAGGGGAGCGCGACGGCCACGACCGCACCCGGCACCGCGACCACGCTTCGGCCATCGGTCACGCCCGGCGTGCTCGCGATCGGCGACTCGGTGATGCTCGGCGCGATCGATCAGCTCAACGGTTCGATCAACGCGATCAAACCGGGCGTGGTCGATGCCGCGCAGAACCGTCAGTTCTCGACGGGCGTCGATGATCTGCAGGGCTACGCCGATCGCGGTCAGCTGCCGAACGACGTGGTCATCGTGCACCTCGGCACCAACGGCACCATCAACCCCGACGACTTCACTCGCATGATGGGCATCCTCGCCAACGTGCGCAAAGTCGTGATCGTGAACGCGAAGGCGCCACGGCCATGGGAAGAGCAGGTGAACAGCACGATCGCCACCGAAGCGAAGAAGTACAAGAACGTCACGGTGGTCGATTGGCACGGCATCGGCGCCGCCCATTCCGAGTTCTTCTACGACGACTCGATCCACCTCCGGCCCGAGGGCGCGGCCTTCTACGCCCAACTGCTCGCGGGAAATTTGTGACGCTCCGAGCCTGAGGCCGCCGACAGCACCTGGCGACCCGGCGCGACCAGGATCTGGCGCGCTCGTGTGCGAAACTACGAGGCCGCATGCGCAACTCCGGCCGCCTGTTCGGCACCTTCGTGATCACGCTCGTGCTCGGTGGCCTGGCCGTCGGCGCGTGCTTCGCCGCGCTCGTGCCCGGCAC
>JBEVLJ010000080.1:0-2593 GCA_040509195.1 Acidimicrobiia bacterium | reverse complement strand
TGTGCGACGCGCTGCTCGGAGAGTCCGGCGCGCAAGAGCAGCTGCGCACCCTCGAAGCATCGAACTTGTTCCTGGTTCCACTCGACCGTCGTCGCGGGTGGTATCGCTACCACGCGTTGTTCCGCGAGTTCTTGCTGGGTGAGCTTCGTCGCGTCGAGCCCGAGGCGATCATGAAGCTGCACCTGCGCGCGGCCGACTGGTACGAGGCGAACGGGTCCCCGGCGATGGCCCTCGAGCACCTGTTGAACACCGCGGAGCGGGAGCGCTGCGTGCAGTTGCTGACCGAGCTCGTTCTTCCCACGTACAGCGCCGGCCACATTTCGACTGTGCAGCGCTGGCTCTCGGCTCTCAGCAACGCGACGATCGAGGAGTACCCTCCGCTCGCAGTACTGGCCGGATGGGTCGCAACGTTGGCCGGGCAAACCACGGACGCCGAGCGGTGGTCCTCCGTCGTCGAAGCTGCCTCGTTCGATCTCGTGCCAGTGGACGGCACCGCGTCCTTCGAATCCGCTCGCGCCATGTTGCGGGCGGCGAACTGCCCGTCCGGTCCCGAAGCGATGATGGAAGACGCGTTGTTCGGAGTCGAGCACGAGGCGTCCTGGAGTCCGTGGCGGGACACCGCGCTCGCGCTGCTGGCCGAAGCCCACGTTCTTGCCGGGGATGTCGACGCGGCTGCGGTCGCGTTCGCCGAAAGCTCCACCCTCGGCGCAACCCTTGGCAACACGGACACGATCGCTCTCGGCGAGGCCGAACTCGCGGTGTTGGACATGGATCGCGGGGAGTGGGCGGGAGCCGCGCAACACCTCGGGCTCGCGTTCGCGACCATCGACGAGCATCGGATGCAGGACTATTCGCTGGCATTGCTGGCGTTCGCCGCCGCCGCTCGACTTGCGATGCATCGTGGCGATCTGAAGGAAGTGGATCGCCAGGTCACACGAGCGATGCGAGCTCGACCAGCGTGCACGTACGTACTGCCGTGGATCGCGGTGCCCTTGCGACTGCGACTTGCCAAGTTGTACGTCGCGTTGGCCGATCCGACAACCGCACGCCATCTGTTGCGCGAGATCGACGACATCATGCTTCACCGACCGGATCTCGGCGCCGTGAGCGAGGAGGTCTCGGACTTGCGGGGCCTGCTCAGCTCGAACTCGCAGGCGGGAGCGTCTGGCGGGTCACCCCTCAGTCCTGCGGAGCTCCGGCTGTTGCCCTACCTGCAGACGCACCTCACGTATCGCGACATCGCGGAGCGGCTGTTCGTATCGCGCAACACCGTCAGCACTGAGGTCAGTTCGATCTTTCGCAAGTTCGGCGTCTCTTCGCGAGGTGCAGCGGTGCAACACGCGCTGTCGATCGGCTTACTCGGCGCGTGAACGAGCTGAACCGGGGTTCCTGACCCCCTCCAGCGCGGCATCGGTGTCGTACCCCAGTGCGAGTGCCAGATTCGGCGCCGCCGCCACGATGCAAGGCATCCCAACCACCGACGCCACGCCGAGGAGAACGTCCACGACCTCCGCGGGCGTCGCGCCGGCGTCGAGTGCGGCATCGGTCTCCGCGCAATAGGACGGGACCGCGCCTCCGGCCGCGATCAAGGCTCCCAGGCGGGCGAGGGCAAGAACCTTCGTGTCGAGTTCGGTCACCGCGGCGTCACAATCCGTCGCGAGCCCGTCGACGTATGCGGGGTCGTTCAACGCCAACAGGCGAAGGTGGTCGGTGTAGTCCACGGCGTGTACCTCCCCGACAATCGCTGCGGCATCCCGATCATCACGGTCTGGCAGCCGATCGGCATCATGCAGAACACGTGATTTGGTGCACCGCGCCCCCCATTCTCGTCACGTCACGGCATCGACCGCGTGGGGCCGGCGACCGACAACCTCGACGAGCCGCAGAAGCGCTTCGAGGACATCAGTCGAGCAGGTGTTGCACGGTGGGCTGGGCTCGCTTTGCGACCTGGTCGAGCATCCCTCTCGAACGCGCGCGGGAAATTGCGTCGCGAGCGATGACCCACGCAGGTACGGCCAGCATGAGGCCGACGATCCCGCCGAGCAGTCCGCCCAACGCGGTGACGACCAGCACGATGAGCGGGTGGATGTCGAGGCTGCTGCCCATGACCTTCGGCTCGACGAAGTTCTCGAGCACGAGGTTCGATGCGAGCACGACGACGAGCATGATCACGCCGTCGGCGAGACCACCGTCGCCCAGGGCGACGATCACCGCCAACCCTCCGCCGAGGAACGCACCGATGTAAGGGATGTAGCCGCCGATGAAGTTCACCACGATGATCGTGAACACCAGCGGCAAGCCGAGCAGGAGCGCGGCGACCCCGATGACCGCAGAGACAATGGCCGACATGACGGTGCGACCCTGCCCGTAGTCGCGGAGGATTCGGCACGCGTCACCGATGAAGCCGTCGACGTCGGCGCGGAGGTTGGGGCCGACCGTGGCAACCACCGAACGCCGGAAGCGACTGCCGTCCTTGACGAGGTAGTACATGATGAGCGCGCCGAGGATCACACCGCTCGCGATCGCGATCAGTGTGTGGAACCCCGAGACGACCGCAGCGAGGACTCCCTCGGCGATCATCGGGGCCGACTCT
>JBEVLJ010000079.1:0-4554 GCA_040509195.1 Acidimicrobiia bacterium | reverse complement strand
CTCGGAGCCGCAGGAGCCGTCGCGACCGGCGGGGCCGCAGGTGGGGCCGGGGATACGGCGGGAGGCGCGGGAGGCGCGGGCGGCGTGGACGCAGCGGCCGCGGGTCGGTCGACCGCGGGCGCGACGGGCGGCGCGGGACGGGTGGCACCGTCGGGGATCACCCCGGTGGAACGAACGACGCGGTGCGGGGCCGGAGGAGCGGGTGCAGGGGCAGGAGCCGGGGCCGGCGCGCTCGCCGCGGCCGGACGCTCGACCGCCGGCTCGGGTGCGGCGGGTGCAACCGGTTCCGGAGCGGGCGCGGGCGCGACTTCGGCCTTGGGCGCGGCCTTCTTGGGTGCTTCCTTCGGCGGTTCCGGCTCGTCGACGATCGGCTCGCGGCGAAGCCCCTCGGAGTCGGCCAGTCGCCGGACGCGATCCGCGGAGGGGTCGTCGATGCTCGACGAGTGACTCTTGACGCCGATTTTCAGGCGCTCTGCAAGGTCGAGGACCACTTGGTTCTCGACACCGAGCTCTCGTGCGAGCTCGTAGACCCTGATCTTCTTGGTGACCAAAGCCGGTTCGTCCTCTTCTTCTGCTTCTTCGTGGTGCGCTGCGTCGTCGTGGTCGTCTTTGCCGGGGGACGGCTGTCAGCCCCCCAGTCTCGCACGTAACCGCTCCAATGCACCGCCCGAGACCTCGGTGCGCAGCGCCCGGGCCAACCCGGAGCGCTTCACGGTGAGCTCGAGACACTCGATCGGGTGCTCGGCACAGAGCCAGGCGCCCCGGCCAGCACCCGGCCCGACGAGGAGCTCACCGTTGGAGCAGTGAACCCTCAGGAGCTCGTGGTTGGGAGCGACGCGCCGGCACCCGACACACGTGCGGCGCGGGCTGTCACGCGTCGGTTGCCTCCCCTTCGGATCCGGACTCTTCGGCGGCGGGCGCCTCGGCGACCGGCGCGTCGGTCGCGGCATCAGCGATCGGCGCGTCGGCGCCCGGCTCGTCGGTTGCCGCAGCCTCGGCCGCGGGCGCCTCGACCGCGCCTTCCGGTGCCTCGTACCCCGCTTCGGCGGCCGAGATCGCCTCGCCACCCTCGGCGGGTTGCCACACCAGCTCACCCTCCGCGTTCGTGACCCACTCGCCCTCGGCGTAGTCGACGCCGCCGCCCGCCTCTTCTTCTGCGAGCTGGGCTTCGCTCTTGATGTCGACGCGCCATCCACTGAGGCGAGCCGCGAGCCGCGCGTTCTGGCCTTCCTTGCCGATCGCGAGCGACAGCTGGAAATCCGGGACGATCACTTCGGCAGTGCCCGTGTCGGGGTGGATGCGCACCTCGCGCACGCGTGCCGGCGCGAGTGCCTTCATCACGAACTCGGCGGGGTCGTCGCTGTACGGAACGATGTCGACCTTCTCGCCGCGGAGCTCGTTCACGACCATGCGCACCCGCGACCCGCGCGCACCGACGCACGCGCCGACCGGGTCGACGTTGTTGTCGTTCGACGAGACCGCGATCTTCGTGCGGTGACCGGGCTCGCGCGCGATGGCCTTGAGCTCGACGACACCGTCCACGATCTCCGGAACTTCGAGTTCGAAGAGTCGCTTCACGAGACCGGGGTGCGTGCGCGAGACGACGATCTGCGGGCCCTTCGCCGTCTTGCGTACCTCCACGATGTACGCCTTCAGACGGCTGCCGTGGTCGTAGTGCTCGTTCTGCACCTGCTCGGCTTGCGGCAGCAGCGCCTCGACCTTGCCGAGGTCGAGCAGCGTGTAGCGCGCGTCGGTCTGCTGGATGATGCCGGTGACGATGTCGCCTTCGCGGCCCGCGTACTCCTCGTACTTCATCTCCCGTTCCGCCTCGCGGATGCGCTGGAAGATGACCTGCTTCGCCGTCTGGGCGGCGATGCGACCGAAGTCGGTGGGCGTGTCGTCCCACTCGCGTGTGACGTTGCCGTCGAGGTCGAGTTCCTGGGCGATCACCTTGATCGCGCCGGTCTCCATGTCGATCTCGACGAGTGCCTCTTCAGCCGCGTTGGGCTGGCGCTTGTACGCCGTGAGGAGCGCGTTCGCCAACGCCTCCAACATGATCTCGATCGAGATTCCCTTTTCGCGCTCGATGTTCTCGAGCGCTTCCATCATTTCGGAGTTCATCGTGCTGCCTTCTGTCGCGAGGCGGTCGAAGCGCGTGGGGAGCTCGCACCCCATTCGAAGACGGTGCGGGCCTGCACCACGTCGCTGTACGCAACGTGAGTGACGGGCGCATCGTCGGTGGTGCTGTCGAGCTCGAGGTCGAAGCCACTGTCATCGGCGGCGACGAGCTTGCCGTGCATGCGCTCCGCATCGCGCACCTTCACGGAGATGGTCTCACCGATCGCGCCGCGGAAGTGCTCCGGCAGACGCAACCCGCGCTCGATACCGGGGCTGCTCACCTCGAGGGCGTACGGACCGGGCAGCGCCGCAGCGACCGCCGACTCGTCGAGCACCGGCGAGATCGCTTCGGTGGCCGCCGCGATCGCGTCGAGGTCGAGCCCACCTTTTTCGTGGTTGGTGATGAGGACGCGCACCACTCTTGCCTTGCCCGCGCCGGTGATCTCGATGTCGTAGAGCGAGAGGCCGCGCGCGACCAGCACGGGGGCCACGGCGTCGACGATGGTCGAGTTGTCCTGCATGGGCAAAGAAAAAACGTGGGCTCAACGCCCACGTACTCCCGAATCCGGTGGGTGGTGAATGGTGCGATCGACCCAGTGACTATAGCGGCCGAATGCCGTCAGGGCCGGGCTGACGGCTGGTTCACGAGGTCGGAGTGCACCAGTTGTGGATGATCGTGCTGGAAGTCGAAGGCCATGCCGATGTTCAGCAGCAGAGCGAACACCGTGAGCGCACACAGGAGCGCGGTGAGCGCGATCACGAGACCACGACGCTGCGACCACCGGCAGGTGCACCAGTTGAACATCACGAAGAACCCGGCAAATCCGCCGAGCGCAACGAACGGGAACCAATCGCCGATGTAGCGGGCGGCCATGAAGAGGAACATGAGCGTCGGGAGCGTTGCCAGGAACGCGGCGAGCAACGGCAACCGGAGGCGGGCGAGCTGCTCAACGCCGTGGCTCCCCCTCGCGCGCACGACTGCCACGAGGCCGATGGCGCACAGGATCGCGAGGGCCGGCATCGACGCCGGAAGACTGCCCATGCGCTCGAGCGGCTCATACACGACATTGCCGATCACCCGGGGGTACCAATTCGGTGACCCCAGCCAAGGGAAGCCGGATCGGAGACGAAACGCGTCGGGACGCAGGAGATACTGCAACACGTCGGTGGGGATGCCACGGAGACGGAAGAGCGTTCCACCGTTCGCGTCGACGGCGGCCTTGCGCTCGGGGAACAGCGCGGTCGTGCCCTGCCTGGCGAAGGGAAGGCCGAACAGCATGCGGAGCTTCACCCAATTCAGCCAGGCGTGCAGCACGACCGCGAGCACCGCACCTGCACCGAGCGTGAAGATCACCGGAAGCGACACCGAAGTCGATGGCACACCGAGCGCGGGGTTGACGCGGGTACGCAGCCACGGCCACCAGCGCGCACCGAGGAGCAGCGCACTCAGCGCTCCGGCTGCGATCACCGGCCCGAGGCCGATCGAGAAGCGGCTGAGGATCGCGGCCGTCGTGAACCCCACGGTGAGGAGCAGCGCGCGCCAACGCGGACGTTCGATCCACCACAGCAGCGACGCGAACGCGGCGACCGAGCACGCGATGCCCCAGAGAATCGCTTCGAAGTAGACCGTTGCCGACGCCCCCAGGTACAGCAACGTGGAGCCGGCGCCGACGCCCAGCGCCAGCAACCCGATCGCTCCGAGCTCCAGCAGATGGAGCGGCTCGTCCCGGCGCACGAGACGGCGGATCCGCCACGCGAGCGCGCCGAGCGCAGCCATCGCGCACAGGTAGGCGAACATCATCCATTGCGTGGCCCACGCGCCGTCGTCCGGATCGAACACCTCGATCACGGGGATCCGCAAGAACGCGGGCGTCGGCCCGAAGTACATGTAGAACTTCTTGTCGCGCTCGAAGCCCTCGATTGCCACCACGTCGAGCGGCACGTCCCAGCGACCGTCGAGCACGCTGCGCGCCTGCGCGTCGTAGAAGTCGTCGCCCAGCTGCACGCGGCCGCTGAAGTTCCAGGTGCGTGTGGTGACCAGGTAGGTGAACGGCACCAAGGCCACGAGCGCGCCAAGCGTCCACACGAGGGCGAACCGCCGACCGTCGTGTCGGCGCGGACGACCAGGATCACCGCTTGGCTGCGGGGTGTCGAACGACTTCCGTTCGACGACGGACGGCATCGGCGGGATGCTATCGGCGGCCTTGCAGCTCCCGCCGAGCAAGTGCCACGTGCTCGGCGGTGATCCGAGTCGGGAACTCGTCCAGGTGGGCGCGGACCTGTTCGTCCGTTGCGGTGTCGGGCGGATACGCCTTCCGGGCACGGGACCAGCGGTCGTTGTGGTCGATGCGCGCCGCGAGGTCGGCGTCGGAGGCATCCTCGAGCTCCGGCTCGTCGTCGAACAGGTAGCCGAGCTGCCCGGCGAGGATCCCGATC
>JBEVLJ010000078.1:0-5077 GCA_040509195.1 Acidimicrobiia bacterium | reverse complement strand
AGCGGGTTGATCTTGTTCTCCTGGTAGAACTTCATCACCTCCTCGTTCTGCTTCGCTTTGTCGTTCTTGTACTGGTTCTGAATTCGCTTGATCTCGGGCTGGGCGCGCTGCATGTTGAGCATCGCCTTGGCCTGCTTCGCCGTCAGCGGGAACAGCGCGAGCATCACGGCCACCGTGAGCAGGATGATGGCGATCCCGAGGTTGGGCACGAGGCCGTAGAAGAACGCCAGCAGCATTCCGAAGAAGTTGTAGATCGGGTCGAGGAACGTCATTGCGGGTCAGCTCTCTTCTGCCGCGGGAGGGTGCGCGACACCAGTGGGAGGCTCGCCAGTCACAGCTGGGGAAGTCGAACGTGTGTTCGCAGGGTGTTTCGGGGGAACGGGGTCGAGGCCACCGTCGTGCCATGGGTGACACCGCCCGACACGACGGATCGCCAGCCAGGTTCCGCGAGCAGCGCCGTGCGTGCTGAGCGCGTCGAGCGCGTACTGCGAGCACGACGGGTGGAATCGGCATCGCGCCGGCAGGTGCACCGAGAGCAGGCGCCAGGCGCGGATCGGCAGCATCAGCAACCGCGCGACGAACGAGGGCTGCTCGACCTGCCCCGCGCCTGGTTGCCCTCGGCGGCTCGTGACGGTCGCGGTCATCGCTCTAGCTCACTCGCCGCGCGCAGGAGCTCACCCAGCGCGTCATCAATTGCCGCGAACGGTGCGTGCAGCACCCGGCGGTCGGCGCCGAAGAGGTAGACCCGCTCCGGATCCAACTGGGGTTCGCGGGCAGCGACGGCGGCGCGGAGGCGACGCCGGATTCGGTTGCGGTCGACGGCATTCCCTGCGGCCTTGGTGATCGTGTACGCGACCCGAGGTCCGGGCGCGCGGGCGCCCGAGACGTCGGCATCGGAACTTGGGGCGCACCGCAGCCAGATCGGCCCCGATCGGAGTCGTCGGGCCCGGGCGAGGACCTCGAAGGTCGCACGATCGCGGACGGGCCGGGTCAGGCCGAGAGACGCTTCCGGCCGCGGGCGCGTCGCGCTCGCAGAACGGCGCGTCCGCCCTTGGTCTTCATGCGCAGGCGAAAGCCGTGCGTCTTCTTGCGCTTGCGGTTGTTGGGCTGATACGTACGCTTCACGGAGAGCCTCCTCAGGCAACCGCGCCGTGTCCAGAAGTGGGGTCCCCACGGTGGTCTGGCGTGTGGGACCGCGCGGGAGGCGGGGAATGGATCAGTGTACGGGCGTTCGCGCCCCAAACGCAACGCGGAGATGGGACGCGGATCCGGCGGTCGGCAGGCCGCGAGCGCCCACGCGGGAATCGCGCTCCGGCCCCTTGTCGCGCAGGGGTCCTGGTGCTACGTTGCGCCCCTCGTGGCGCTGCGGCCGGCTCCATGAGGGTCCTCGGTGGCTGAGGCGCACAGGCCGCCTCCGGAGGACCGACCAGGCCCTCCTTTTGATCTCCACAACTGTGGACGCTCCTGTGGATAAGGGAGGCTGGGCTCAGCGTGACGGCCGAAGAGCTCTGGAACGAAGGTGCAGCCGCCCTCCGCAACCAGTTGGCGCCCGCAACCTGGGCCGCCTGGTTCCACGGAGTCGCGCCGCTGTCGCACGGTGACGGCACCCTCGTGCTCAGCGTCCCGAGTTCACTCGCGGCCGAACGGATCCGCAGCAGTTACTCCGGCATGCTCGTCGACGCCATCCGCGACCGCACCGGCGAGAGCGTGCAGATCGACCTCGTGGTCGAGACCACGCCGCGAGAAGCAACCATCGTCGAGCCAAACCGTGAGGTCTCGGCGCTGATCGAGGCCGAGGGCGACCCCGCCGGCCTCTCGATCACCGGCGAGATCCCCATCGTGGAAACGGGCGACGCCAGCTCGTGGACGTCGGGGACGCTCAACGCCCGTTACACCTTCGACCAGTTCGTCATCGGCTCGTCGAACCGGTTCGCCCACGCGGCGGCACTGTCCGTTGCGGAGAGCCCCGGCCGCTCCTACAACCCTTTGTTCATCTATGGCCCGGCGGGCCTCGGCAAGACCCACCTCCTCCACGCGATCGGCCACCACGTGCGCACCGTGTTCCGCAACAAGCGGGTGCGCTACGTGTCCACCGAGTCGTTCATGAACGAGTTCGTCGACGCCATCCGCGCCAAAGCGATGCCGAGCTTCACACGCCGCTACCGCGACCTCGACGTGTTGCTGATCGACGACATCCAGTTCCTGGAACGCACGCAGGAGCTCCAGGAAGAGTTCTTCCACACGTTCAACCAGCTCCACGGTGAGGGCGGCCAGATCGTCATCTCCTCCGACCGGCCGCCGAAGTCGATCGCCAGCCTCGAAGACCGCCTCCGCACCCGCTTCGAGTGGGGCCTCATCACCGACGTCCAGCCCCCCGAATTCGAGACCCGCCTCGCCATCCTCCGCAAGAAGGCCGAGTCCGAGCACCTCGGAGGCATCCCGCCCGAAGTGCTCGCGTTCATCGCCACCAACATCTCCGACAACATCCGCGAGCTCGAAGGCGCGCTGATCCGCGTCGCCGCCTACTCGAGCCTCAACCGCGCCGAGCTCTCCGAAGAGGTGGCTCGCAAGGTGCTCGCCGACCTCCTCCCGCCCACCACCCCACGCGACATCACGCCCGAGCTCATCCTCGACGAGACCGCCAAGATGTTCGGCTGGACGATCGACGACCTGTGCGGCAAGAGCCGTCGCCGACCTCTCGTCACCGCGCGCCAGATCGGCATGTACGTGATGCGCGAGCTCACCGATCTCAGCTACCCCCGCATCGCCGAGGCGTTCGGTGGCCGCGACCACACGACGGTCATGTACGCCGTCGACAAGATCAAGCGGCAGATGACCGAGCGTCATCAGACGTTCGATCAGGTCAACGAATTGATCACCCGGATCCGTCTGGGCAGCAGTGGATAATGCTGTGGACGATGGGGACATCCACCCCGAGAATTGTGGAGAACTCCACGCGAGCGCTCGATCGGTGGACCATTCTGTGGACAACGGTGGATGACGACGCGCGGCCGCGCGTGGCATCTCACCTGCGGGAACACAACCTCATCCCCAATCCACAACACCTACAACTACAACAGCAAGTACTTCAGTAGTCGTTGAGACGAAGATGTCGAGGAGGCACGAGTGAAGTTCCGTTGTGAGCGCGACACGCTGGCGGACGCGGTCGCCACCGCGCAGCGAGCGGTCGCGTCGCGAACTGGTGCCATGCCGGTGCTGTCCGGTCTCCGCATCACGCTCACGGGTGACAACCTCGAACTGGTCGGCACCGATCTCGAGCTCACGATCCGCGTGCGCATCCCGGCCGACGGCAACGGCGATGGCACCGCGGTCGTCACGGCCCGCCTCCTGAGCGACCTACTGCAGAAGTTCGACGGCGGCGTGGTGAACGTGGAGTTCGGCGAGGAGGAAGCCACCATCGAGTCGGGTCGGTTCACGTCGACCTTGCGCACCTTGTCCGCGTCGGAGTTCCCACGGTTGGCGGAGCCGACCAGTGATGGAGGCGTGAAGGTCGACGCCCAGGTGTTCGGCGACGCCCTGCGCCAGGTGATCTCGGCCGCCTCACGCGACGACGCCCGCCCGATCCTCACGGGGGTGTTGATCGCGGCAGTGCCGGGAGGCCTGAGGTTCGTCGCCACCGACTCGTACCGGCTCGGCCTGCGCGATCTCGACGGGGTCAGCGTGCTCGCCGAGGGCCAGAAGGTGCTGGTGGCGGCCAAGGGGCTCGCCGAGGTGCAGCGACTCCTCTCGAGCGCCGCGGTGGCAAGCGGTGGCGAGATCGAAGTGGTGCTCGGCGAACGCGACGTGGTGTTCCGCGTCGGCAGAACCGAGATCACCACCCGCCTCATCGAAGGTGAATTCCCCAACTACCAGCAGCTCATCCCGGCGGGCTACCCGAACCGTCTCACGGTGTCGCGCGAAGCGCTGCAGGCCGCAGTCAACCGCGTGCGGCTCGTCGGCCAGAACCGCGACAGCGCGCCGATCCGACTCGCGATGAGCGCCGATGGCCTCGAGCTGTCCGCGATCGCGCAAGACGTCGGTGAAGCGCACGAGTCGTTGGAGGCCAAGTACGAGGGCACCGACCTCACGGTGGCGTTCAACTCGCAGTTCCTTCTCGACGGCATCGATGCGGCCGCGACCGACGAAGTGGTGCTGGAGTCGATCGACCCGCTCAAGCCGGCGGTCATGCGCTGCCCGGGCAACACTGAGTTCCTGTACCTGCTGATGCCCGTGAGGATCTCCTGAACGAGGCGCCGCGGCTGGCGGCCCTGTCGTTGCGCGACTTCCGTTGCTACGAACAGGCCGAGCTCCAGTTCCCGCCCGGCGTCACGCTCGTGATCGGGGCCAACGCCCAGGGCAAGACGAGTCTCCTCGAGGCGGTGGCGTGGGCCGCGACCGGGTCGTCGTTCCGGGGCGTGCCCGACGCGACCCTCGTGCGGGCGGGTGCCGACGCGGCAATCGTGCGTGCTCGCGTGGTCGACGGGCCGCGCACCCAACTGCTCGAAGCGGAGATCCGGGGGAACGGTCGCAACCGGGTCCGGCTGAACGACCACCCCGTCGCGCGCGCTCGCGATCGACGCGAGCTCGTGCGAGTGACCGTGTTCGCACCCGATGATCTGCAACTCGTGAAGGGCGGGCCGGCGGAGCGCCGCAGCTACCTCGACGGGCTCCTCACGTCGACCGCGCCCCGCTACGAGTCGGTGATCTCCGACTACGAGCGAGTCCTTCGTCAACGCAATGCGCTCCTCAAGCAGCACTTCGGCCGCGACCCCGACGACGAGACCACGCTCAAGGTGTTCGACACGCAGCTCGCCCGCGCGGGGGCTGAGCTCGGCCGCGGGCGGCGCCGCATGCTCGAGCGCCTCGTTCCCTTGGTGGCGACGGCGTATGCCGATCTTGCGGGCCACGAGCGCCCGATCGGCGCGAACTACCTGGCGGAATGGGCGCCCGCGGCGGTGCTCGACGTCACCGACGGGCCGCGCGAGCCGCTCGAAGCCGCCCTGCTCGACGCGCTCGCGACCCGCCGCCGGGCGGAGCTCGACCGCAAGGTCACGCTGGCCGGCCCGCACCGCGACGA
>JBEVLJ010000077.1:0-6639 GCA_040509195.1 Acidimicrobiia bacterium | reverse complement strand
GGGTGCAGTCGTGGTGTGGATCCTCGTACCCCTGTCGATCGTGGGCGGCGTGGTGCTCCGGCGTCGACGTCAGCCGATCTGGCCGCTCGTCGTACCGATCGTCACCACGAGCGCGGCGATTGCCTTCTGGGCCGGTGGATTGCTTCGCTACCGCGCGCCCACCGAGCCGTCGTTCGTGATCCTCGGCGCCGTTGGCATCGTGGCGATCGCCGCGTCACTCAGGAACGGCACCCACCGCGTCGACGGCGACGAGGTCGACGCGGAGCTTCAGGCCACCCCGGCAGCTCGATAAGACACCAACACCTCACGCAACCCGTCGTCCAGCGTCGTCGTCGGCGTCCAGCCCAGCACCTCGCGAGCCAGCGTGATGTCGGGGCGGCGTTGTCGTGGGTCGTCGACGGGCGCGGGTTGGTGCACCACTGGGACGTCGGCACCGGCAACCTGGCGCACTCGAGTGGCGAGCTCAAGCATGGTGATGGAGCTCGGGTTCCCGATGTTCATCGGTCCGACGTGCGCCGACTCGAGCAGACGGATGAGCCCCTCGACCTCGTCGTGCACGAAGCAGAACGACCGCGTCTGGGTACCGTCGCCGTACACGGTGAGCGGTTCACCACGCAGCGCTTGCGCGACGAAATTCGACACCACCCGGCCATCGCCCGGCGCAAGGCGCGGCCCGTAGGTGTTGAAGATCCGGACGATCTTGGTGTCGACGCCGTACGTGCGGTGATACGCCATCGTGAGGGCTTCCGCGTAGCGCTTCGCCTCGTCGTACACCGAGCGCGGGCCCACGGGGTTCACGTTGCCCCAGTACGTCTCGGGCTGCGGATCGACCTGCGGATCGCCATAGATCTCGCTGGTCGACGCGAGCAGGAACCGCGAGCCCGGATGCAACCGGGCCAGTTCCAACGCGTGTTGCGTGCCGAGCGCGCCGACTTCGAGCGTCGCGATCGGGCGAGCGAGGTAGGCCGGCGGGCTGGCTGCGCTCGCGAGGTGCAACACCGCGTGGACCGGTCCGACGACGGGCAACCCGCGCGTCACGTCGTGCACCACCAATTCAAAGTCGTCGCGCGACGACAGATGCGCCACGTTCTCGCGACGACCCGTGCTGAGATCGTCGACCGCCACCACACTCCATCCGCGGGCGAGCAACCCGTCACAGAGATGCGAACCCACGAACCCTGCGCCGCCGGTGACCACCGCGCGTGGCATCAGCGGCCGACGCCCTGGTACTGGAAGCCGTGGGCGCGCATCACGGTGGGGTCGAGCAGGTTGCGGGCGTCGACGAACGCGCGTGGCGCCACCATGGACTCGTGCACCCGCGCGAAGTCGAGGTCGCGCAACTCGCCCCACTCGGTGAGCAGCGCCACTGCCGCCGCGCCGCGGGCCGCGCCGTACGCGTCGTCGACGCGCTCCACGCCTTCCACGCCGAACGCGCGAACGTCGCCGGCCGCCGGGTCGTACGCGCGCACCACCGCGCCGGCCTCCACCAACCGCTTCGTGATGTCGAGTGCCGGCGAGTCACGGAGGTCGTCGGTGTCGGCCTTGAACGTGAGCCCGAGCACGCCGATCGGCACCCCGCGCAGCTCGCCGCCTGCCGCGGCTCGCACCTTGTGGAACGTGCGCTCGCGCTGCAGGTCGTTCGTGTGGATCACCGACCGCAGCAGTGCGAAGTCGTAGCCGCCGCCGTCCGCGGTGTGCAGCAACGCCGCCGTGTCCTTCGGGAAGCACGAACCGCCGTACCCCGGCCCGGGAAACAGGTTCTCGAATCCGATGCGCGGATCGTGGCCCATGCCGAGCAACACGTCGCTCACGTCGGCGTTCACCGCTTCGCACAGGTTCGCCATCGAGTTGACGAACGAGATCTTGGTGGCGAGAAAGGCGTTCGAGGCGTACTTGATCAACTCGGCCGATGCGGGATCGGTGACGATCACCGGCGCGCCCGACGCGCCGTACAGCGCCGCGACGCGATCCGCGACCTCGCGATCGTCGCTGCCGATGACGATACGGCTCGGGTGTTGCGTGTCTTCGGCCGCGTGACCCTGCCGCAGAAATTCCGGATTCGACGCAACGCGCACCCCGGCGGGCGCGCCCGACCCCGCGAGCACCTTCGCCACGAAATCGGTGGACCCGACCGGCATCGTCGACTTGTTCACCACGATCGCCGCGTCGCCGAGCACGGGGGCGAGCTCGCGCACCGCCGATTCCACGAACGACAGATCAGCCGCACCGTTGGCGGACTGGGGCGTCGGGACGCACAAGAACACGAACTCGGCGTCGCGTGCTGCGTCAGCGGCACCGACTACGAATCGGAGTCGACCGACATCGAGCCCCGAGCGGACGAGCGCCGGCAGTCCGGCTTCGAGGATCGGGACGTCACCCTCGGAGAGTCGACGGACTCGCTCGGCGTCGACGTCGACGCACACGACGTGATGACCGAGGTGCGCGAGGTTCGCTGCGGTGGGGATTCCCACGTAGCCCGCACCGATCACTGCGATGATGCTCATGGCGATCCGTGACTGCGCTGCACGTCGTCCCACGTGGACGCGTACTCCTGCACCGCCTCGCGCCAGGGTCGCAGCATCGCCAAGCCGCCGAGTCGCAGCGCGCAGTTGTCGAGCGCGCTGTACACGGGACGCGCGGCCGGACGGTTGGCATCGGCCTGTGGGATGGCGGCAACACCGCCGGGGTCGCGGCCGCTCGCACGGAGCGCGGTGGTGATGAGCTCGTGACGACTTGCCGCTTCGTCACCGCTGGTGACGTGGTACAGCCCTTGGCGGCGCTCCACCGCGAAGCGCGCGAGCAACGCGGCGAGGTCGGGTGCGTACGTGGGGATGCTCACCTGGTCGGCGAACACACCGTGCAGCTCGCCGCGATCGAACGCACCGAACGCCCAACTGATGATGTCGGTGCCGGGTTTGCCGAACACCCACGACGTGCGCACGGTCGCCCACGTGGGCGCGTGCGCGGCAACCTCGCGCTCGCCTGCCAACTTCGAGCGTCCGTACTCGGAGATCGGATGCACGGCGTCCCACTCGTCGTACGGACGGTCGAGCGCACCGTCGAACACGTAGTCGGTCGACACGTGCACGACGTGCGCATCGACGCGTGCGGCCGCAATGGCCAACCAGCGCGCGCCGAGCGCGTTCACCCCGAACGCGGCGTCGGCATCACGTTCGCACGCGTCGACGTTGGTCATGGCCGCCGGGTTCACGATCGCGTGAGGCGCGAACTCCCCGACGACCTGCTCGACCGCTTCGCGATCGGCGATGTCGAGCGTGGCGCGACCGAGCGTGACGACGTCGTGACCGGCCAGGTGCTCGGCGACACGCGCGCCGACCTGACCTCCTCCCCCGGTGACAAGGATCCTCATCGCGCTATCGAGGGGGACGCGGTCCAGGCCGTCTCGACGACCGGCGCACGGTCGCGGAGAGGTTCCCACCACTCGCGATGTTCGGCGTACCACCGCACCGTGTCGCGGATGCCGGTGTCGAACTCGACCTGTGGCGCCCAGCCCAACTCGGTGCGGAGCTTCGTCGCGTCGACCGCGTAGCGGCGATCGTGCCCCGGGCGGTCGGGCACGATCTGCTTCAGCGAGTCGGGCTTGCCCAACGCGTCGAGCACGAGGTCGGCGATCTCCATGATGCTCGCCTCGCGCCCACTCCCGATCATGTACGTGTCACCGACCCGACCGCGATGCACGATCTCGTCGATCGCGCGGTTGTGGTCGCGTACGTGCAGCCACTCGCGGCGGTTCTCGGTGGACGCGTACAGCGGGAGCGGCTGATCGTCGAGCGCGCGCGTGGTGAACACGGGCAGCACCTTCTCGGGGAACTGGTAGGGCCCGTAGTTGTTGGCGCAGTTCGAGATCGTGATCGGCAACTCGAACGTCTCGTGATAGGCGCGCACCGCGTGATCGGCGCCCGCCTTCGACGCGGCATAGATCGTGCGGGGTCGATACGGGGTGGTCTCGCGAAACGCGTCGGGATCGTCGAGCTCGAGCTGGCCGAACACCTCGTCGGTCGACACGTGGTGGAAGCGGGTGAACCCCTGATGCCGCACTGCATGCTGGCGCGCCGCCTCGAGCAACCGCTGCGTGCCGATCACGTTGGTGCGGAAGAACCGCTCAGGGTCGAGCACCGCCAGGCTGTTGTGCGATTCGGCGGCGAAGTTCACGATCACGTCGATCGAGTGCGTGGCGAGCAGCTCGGGCACCAGTTCGGTGTCACCGATGTCGCCTTCGACGAACGTGATGCGGTCGGCGACCGACGCCACGCTCTCCCGAGTCGCGGCATAGGTCATCAGATCGAGCGCGACCAGCGGGTCGTCGGGATGCGCGTCGACCCAGTGCCGGACGAAGTCGGAGCCGATGAAGCCTGCAGCTCCGGTGACGAGGACGCGCACCGCCGCAGCTTACGGCAAGCCCGATACCTCAACTGCAGGCAGCGTCAGCTGCACGGTCAGCTGCAGGCGGGAGGCAGCGTGGTGGTCGTGGAGGCGATGGTGGGCGCCGCGGTCGTCGCGGGCGCGATCGTGCCGGGCAAGGTGGTGGTGGTGGTCGGTACCGTGAGCGTGATGGGCTCCGAGCCGATCACCACGATGACGTGCCCCTTCGCCACCGTCGGGTCCGGGAAGTAGCCGGCGTCGCGAAGGTAGGTGCTCACCAAGTTGGCCGCTGCGATGTCGCTGTAACGGATCAGCGGGGCCGTCGCCTTGTTCTTCACGTCGAAGGTGCCGGTGCTCGTCGAGAAGCCCTGCTCACGGAGCTGCTCCGTGAGCCCGTTCGCCACGGCAACGTCTTCACCGACCTGGTGGGTCACCTTCACCTTCACCTGCTGGGGCGTGACGGTCACCGGCGGCGGTTCCTTGTTGCCGAAGGTGTTGAGTCGATCGATCACCCCTTGCGCATCCGGCCCGGCCACGAGCGTGATGCCCGGATTCGCGGGATCGGGAATCGTGGGAAACGTCTCGAACTGCACGGCGTTCGGATCGTTCACATCGACGTGACGGAACGCCTTGATGAGTTCGTTCACCTGGTCACGCCCGACGCCGACGTCGAGCTTCAGGTACCCGAGTGCGTTGTCGGCGATATCGATGGCCACGAACGGGTCGCTCAAGCTCTGGTTGATCGCGAGGCCCACCAGCGTGCGGATGAATTCCTGCTGGCGGACGATCCGGTCGAGGTCGGAGCGAATCGAGGCGTTCTGCCACTTGCCGTCGACGTAGTACTCGAGGAAGCGCGAGCGGACGTACTGCAGCGCCCGATCGCCGTCGAGCGCAACACAACCCGCTTGCGGCACGTCGAGCCCAATGTGCTCGTCGCGAGCGGGGTGCGGAAAGTTCACCGTGACCGAGCCCACCGAGTTGACGATCTCGCGGAACGCCTTGAAGTCGACCTCCACGTAGTGGTGGATGTCCATGTTGAAGTTCCACTTCAGCGCGTCGATCACGGCTTGCGCGCCACCGTTGCCGAAGAACGAATTGATGCGCACCTTCGTGCCCGGCCGACCCGGGATCTCGACCATCAGGTCGCGCGGGAACGAGACCACTTGCGCGTGCTGCGCGCCCGGCTCGATGTGCGCGACCATGAGCGTGTCGGAGTTCTTGCCGCTCTCGACGGTCGGATCGCCGAAGGCATCCACGTCGCCCTGGCTGTTCACGAACGCGCGCGTGTCCGAACCGATCAGCAAGTAGTTCGCGCCGTCGGGCGGCGCCTTCGCGACATCGACGGGCACTCGCTTGATCGCCACGATGCGGTGGTTGATCTCGCGGTTGACGGCCGCGACGCCAGTCGCGGTGAGCGCCAGCGCGAGGAAGAGTGCGATGACGTATCGACCCGCGAAGGCGCGCAGGGACGACGACGAGATGCGCGGCACCGGGGCAGCTTAGAGATCAAGGGTCGACGCCGCATCGGCGGCCCGACCTGTGGGAACTACTGACATGCTTCCTCGGGTGACAGCGTCGTGGTCGTCGGTGAGTCACCGGCGGCGGGCGCGGGTGCGACCTTGCCGATCTTGGTGAAGTTCTTGCCGACCACGACCACCACGTCGGACCCGAGGGTGGCGTCGGCGATGAGGTCGGCTCCCGGCACATAACTCCCAACGAGCTGCGCCTTGGCTTCGTTCCCCGCCCGGTAGCGCACCTCGGTGCGAGGCACGCTCGAACGCTCACTGTTGCCGACGGTGCCGCGAACGAACCCCGCGTTCCCGAGATCGTTCAGGGCCGTTCCTGCCGCGCCCGCGACCCCAGAGCCGTTGAGCACGTTCACGCGCACGTCCGACGGTCGCAGCCCGCCCGTGGTGGTGCCGGTGCCACCAGTGGTGGTCGTGGTCGGCGTCGGTGCTGCGTTCCCGCGCAGGATCTCGAGCATCGGTGCCGCTTCACCGTCGACGACCTTCTGTGCGTCCTGACCGCTGATGAAGGCGCGCTCGGTGGGCAACGTCGCGAAGGTGAGCGCACCTTCGTTGCTGTTCAAGCCGATGAGTGACCGCGCCAGGCTGTTGAACGCCTCCCGGTCGAACCCCTCGTCGGCGACCAGGTTCGGGATCACGCGGTCAGCGATGTCGGGCGCGCTCCTCGGATCGTCGAGCGCGTGTTGCACCACGAGCCGGCCGAGCTTCTGGATGAAGGTCTGCTGGCGCG
>JBEVLJ010000076.1:0-3372 GCA_040509195.1 Acidimicrobiia bacterium | reverse complement strand
CGACGGCGTGGTGACCCTCGCCTGGACGATGGACCACGTCGCTCCCCTGGCGGGCACGGTCACCGACGCGGCGTTGATGCTCGACGCGATGCTCGGCGGGTCGTCGGCGTTGGCGTGGACCGACGACCCGATCACCGGGACGCACGTCGGAGTGCCCACGGCGACGTTGGAAGGGGCCGAACCCGGCGTCGCGCGCGTCATCGACGAAGGGTTCGCGGCACTCGCGGCGTGCGGTGCGATCGTCGACATGGTGGAGCGGCCGACGGGCGCCGACCTCGATCTGGCCAACGCGGCGGGCCTCGTGATCAGCCGCTGCGAGGCCGCAGCGCTCCACCGCGAGCACGGTTTGGATCGCGGCGTGTACTGGGACGTGGTGCGCGAGCAGCTCGCGCGCGCCGAGGACATTCGAGCGATCGACTACCTCGACGCGCAACGCGCGCGTGCCGCGCTGCGCGATCGTTTGATCGGGTGCTTCGCGGAGCACGACGTGTTGGCGATGCCGACGGTGCCGGTCGTCGCACCTCTCGTCGAGGACTTCGCGGCCCATCTGATGGTGCTCGCCCGCAACGCGATCCCGTGGAGCCTCGTCGGATTCCCCGCGATCAGCGTGCCGGCGGGCACCGTCGACGGTCTCCCCGTCGGCATGCAGTTCGTAGCGCCTCCCGGCGGGGAAGCCACGTTGGTGCGAGTGGCACTGGCGTTCGAAGCTGCAAATCGCTGAACGCCGTCAGGCCACGCGGGTGAGCTTCACGTTCACTTCGAGGGCACGGCTCGGGCCGCCCTGGTACACGCCTTTGAGCGGCGACACGTCGGTGTAGTCGCGACCGCGCGCGACGAGCACGTGACGTTCCGCGACCGCCGATCCGCTGGTGGGGTCGACCGGGTGCCAGTCACCGATCCACGCCTCGATCCACGCGTGACCTTCGCCCTCGTGTTCGTCGCCGACGGCGGCGTCGGCGCGGGGATGCAGGTAGCCCGACACATAGCGCGCGGGGATGCCCGCGGCGCGCAGCACCGCCAAGGCGACGTGCACGTAGTCCTGGCACACTCCCCGACCGGCCTTGACCACTTCGACCGCGGTGGTCGAGACGTTGGTCCACCCCGGCTGATACTCCACGTTGGCGCGCAGCCACTCGCCGAGGAACGCGAGCGCATCCGCGGGCGTGGGCTGCGCGCGCACCTCGGCCGCGACGCGCTCGATCTGCTCGTCGACCTCGGTGATCTGGGTCTGGTTGAGGTACTCGTACAGCCGGTCGCGCAACCCGGGCGAGTCGATCGCATCCCACACCACCGTCTCGTCGACGCCCGGCGTGCGCTCGGCCGTCTCCACCAACGACGACCCGACCACTTCGAGGGTGGTGTGCGGACCGTGCAGGTCGAACGCGTGCACGCGAGTGCCCCAATAGTCGCGGTAGCGGTACAGGTTGGCAGCGGGGTTCACCTCGACGCGGTGCTCGAGCGTGAACTGGTGCGCGGTGTCGAGCGGCGAGATGCGCGCTTCGTTGTACGACGAGTGCACCGTCTTCACGTAGTGATACGTGGTCTCGTGCCGGATGCGCAGTCGCCAGCTCATTTCTTGGCTCCCATCACACGCTCCACTCGATGACGTTGGTCTCGCGGAAGTAGCGCCGCGCCACGGCGGCGTGCACGTCGCCGAGCTCGCGTTGGAGGCGGTGCAAGAACTGCGGCAGGTCGTGGAGCGCGTCGTCGACGCGCAGGAACTCGAGTTCGGCGCGCAGTGGGCCGAGACGACGTCGCGCTTCGTCGTCGACGCCGGTGCGGCCCGAGCTCGGATCGAGATCACCGAGCCGTTGCTCGGCCGTGCTGAGCGCGTGGTGCACCGACCGCGGGAAGAGGCGGTCGAGCAACAGGAACTCCACGACCGACGCCGGTTCGACGGCATGGCGGTACGTGCGGAGGTACGCCTCGTACGCGGAGCAGCTGCGCAGCGTGGTGGTCCACCCCGTCTGACCGAAGGAGTCGCCGTAGCGCGCCGACAACAGGCGTGCGGTCATGTCGGCGCGCTCGAGGCTGCGGCCGAGCACGAGGAAGCGCCACCCGTCGTCGCGACTCATCGTGGTGTCGACCAGGCCGGTGTAGGCGGCGGTGCGATCGCGGATCCATCCGAAGAAGTCGTGGCGCACCGGACCCGAACGCGTGACTCGCGTCGACATCTCGCGATACGCCTTGTTCAGCGTCTCCCAGAGCTCGGAGGACAGGGCCTCGCGCGCGCCACGAGCGTTCTCCCACGCCGATTCGATGGAACACGCGATCGAGCCCGAGAACGTGAGGTCTTGTGCGAGCAGCGCACTGACCGTCCCGGAGTCGGGATGGGCACCGACCACGCGGTCGTCGGCACCCATGGCTTCGAGCAACGAGCGACACACCGACTCCTCGTCGGCGCGACGGTCTTCGAGGAGCAGGTGGTAGTGCACGTCGAGCATGCGGGCGGTGTCTTCCGCTCGCTCGACGTATCGGCCGATCCAGTAGAGCGATTCCGCGAGTCGGCTCAGCACGACTGCTGCTGCTGTTGTTGCTGCTGCTGCTTCGGCGCGTCGCGGTCCTGGAAGGGACCGTGCGCCGGCGCCTTCGCGTGCGGGGCCGTTCCGTTCGTCGCCGCTTCGGGGATCGGGGTCTCGGGATTGGGTTCGCGCCCATCACCCGGCGCGGCGAGGATCCACGTGTCCTTCGACCCGCCACCCTGGCTCGAGTTCACGACGAGGCTGCCCTCGGGCAACGCGACGCGCGTGAGACCACCCGGCACGACCCACACCTCACGCCCGTCGGACACCGCGAACGGGCGAAGGTCGAGGTGGCGCGCGCCCATCTTGCCGTCGACGAACGTGGGCGAGGTGGAGAGCGCAACCGGCTCCTGCGCGATCCAGCCGCGCGGATCGGCGCGCACCTTGCCGGCCAGCTCGAACAGCTCGGTCTCCTCCGCGGCCGGGCCGATCACGATCCCCTTGCCGCCTGAACCGTCGACCGGCTTGAACACCAGCTGGTCGATGCGGCCGAGCGCCCACTCGCACAGCTCGGGATCTTCCAGCCGGTACGTGTCGACGTTGGCGAGGATCGGCACCTCGCCGAGGTAGTACTCGATCATCGCGGGCACGTACGGGTAGATCGCCTTGTCGTCGGCCACGCCGTTGCCTGGCGCGTTCGCGATGGTGACGTGCCCCGCGCGCGCGGCGTTGATGATGCCGGCGCAGCCGAGCACGGAATCGGCGCGGAAGTGCACCGGGTCGAGGTAGTCGTCGTCGACGCGCCGGTACACGACGTCGACGCGCTGCTCGCCACCCGTCGTGCGCATGAACACGCGTTGGTCGCGACAGACGAGGTCGCGCCCTTCCACCAGCTCGACACCCATCTGGC
>JBEVLJ010000075.1:0-3051 GCA_040509195.1 Acidimicrobiia bacterium | reverse complement strand
GATCGATGGAGCGATCTTCATCGCGTCAAGGTACTTGCGCACGCTGGAGCGCAAGCACGAACATGCCGTCGGTGTCGGCATCTTGGGGCAAGATGCGCGCACCGCGCCCGAGGGGCCGCCACGGGGATGCTGGTGCCGGGAGCGTGGTGAGGTGCGGGAGCTCGGCGGCGGCCCACTCGTCGATGGCGATGGTCTCCGCATTGCTCAACGTGCACACGGAGTACACGAGCACACCACCCGGTCGCACCAACGCCGCCGCGGCGGCCAGCAACTCGCGTTGGAGCGCGGCCAGCTCGTCGATCGATTCCTGACTGATGTTCCACCGTGCGTCGGCGCGGCGCCGCAGAACGCCGAGCCCGCTGCACGGTGCGTCGAGCAGGACGCGATCGAAGCGTCCCGAGCGCAACGGGAGTGCGCGCCCGTCGGCACCCACGCCCACCACCGACGGCAACGCGAGCCGGCGCGCGCTGTTCCCGACCAGACGCAAGCGACCCAGATCAAGATCGACCGCGACCACGAGCCCGTCGTCGCCGACCCGCTCCGCGATCGCCGTCGACTTCCCACCCGGCGCGGCCGCGAGATCAGCGACGCGGTCACCCGGCCGGGGGTCGAGCACGCCGACCACCGCCTGACTCCCCTGGTCTTGTGGGGTGGCGCGCCCGTGCACGACCGCGTCGAGTTTCGCCGGATCACCGGACCCGCGCACGACGAGCGCGTCGGGGACGAGCGTGCCGCGCGTCGCGTCGATGGCCAGCGAGCGCATCTCGGCTTCCAGCGCGTCGGCGGTGACCGCGCGGCGATTCGGGCGCAGCGTGAGCGCCGCGGGTTGGTTCATCGCGGTGAGCGCGTCGACCGCGTCGTCGGCGCCGAGATCAGCGGTGAGGCGCGCGACGAGCCAGTCGGGATACGAGAGTCGCACCGCGACGTCGTCGGGCTCGGGCCACGGTGGACCGAGCCGCGTGAGCGAGCGCAACACGCCGTTGGTGAACCCGCGCGCACGAGGCGACCGCGCGCCGACGGCGTCGACGGTGTCGTTCACCGCCGCGTGTGCGGGCACGTCGTGGAGCAGTTGATACGCGCCGAGGCGAAGGGCGGCGCGCACGGGCTTGTCGAGTCGACGCACGGGCCGCTTCGACGCGCGATCGATGAGGTCGTCGAGACGTCGCTGCGAACGCACCGTGCCGTACACCAGCTCGGTGACGAACGCCCGATCACGATCCTCGAGCGACGAGGACCGCAGCATCTCGGGCACGAGGATGTGCGCGTATGCACCGTCTTCGATGCGCACGAGCGCGTCGAGCGCGAGCAGACGACTCGAGGGTGGCGCCATCAGGATCCCCACCGGGGTGGCAGCTCCCGCAAGCCGCGCATCCACGCGGCGGCTTCCATGCGGGCGCGCCCTTCGGGTTGCACTTCGAGCGCGCGGAACGTGCCGTCGAAGTTCTCGGCCCGCCACACCTTGACCCGCGCGCCGTCGACCGTGGACCAGGCGCCTGGTCGCGGGTTGCCGGCACGCACGATCCGCACCAATTCGTCGACCGGTCGATCGAAGCGCAGCTCGAACTCCTCGACCGTGAGCTTCTCCGCGTAGGTGGGTTCACCCTCCTGCGCGACCGGGTCGAGCGACGGGAGCTCGGCCAGCGTGCGCACGAGCAGGTCGGCACCCTGCGCGACGAGCGCAGCCATCACGTCACCCGCGGTGTCGTCGGGCCCGATCGGCGTGGTCGCTCGCGCGTACACGGGACCGGTGTCGAGGCCCGCCTCCAACTGCATGATGCACACGCCGGTCTCGGTGTCGCCGGCGAGGATCGTCCGCTCCACCGGCGCGGCGCCGCGCCAGCGCGGCAACAGTGAGAAGTGCACGTTCACGAACCCCCGCGGCAACGCGTCGAGCAACGCCTGCGGAAGGATCTGACCGAACGCGACCACCACACCGAGCTCGGCACCGCTTGCGGCGACGGCATCGACCACCTCACGAGCCCGCACGGGGGTGTGCACGGGGATCCCGAGCTCGACGGCCGCAGCCTTGACCGGGCTGGGCAGCGTGGCGCCACCGCGACCGCGCCGGCGGTCGGGTTGCGTGACCACGAACGCGACGTCGTGGCCCGCATCGCAGAGCGCGTGCAGCGCCGGGACCGACTCGGCAGGCGTGCCGAAGAACACGAGGCGCATGACCGAAGTCCCTGACGACCGGGCGGAGCCCGGTCAGCGACCGAGGTCGGCGCTCGCAGGAAGCTCCTGCATGCGGATGGCGCGCATTGCCTCGCGCCGCGCCTCGGGGTCGAGGCGATCGAGCAGCAGCACGCCGTCGAGATGGTCGATTTCGTGCTGGATGATGTGCGCCATGTGATCGTCGTCATCGATCACGATCTCGTTGCCCGCGAGGTCGAGGCCACGCATGACGACCCGCTGGTGACGAACGATCTCGAAGCGGAAGCCAGGCACCGACAGGCAACCCTCTTCGCGGACGACTTCGCCGTCGAACTCCACGATCTCCGGGTTGATCACGACCTCGGGGCCGTCGCCCTCGTGCAGGTCGTAAGTGAAGATGCGCTTGCGGACGCCCACTTGCGGCGCGGCGAGGCCGACGCCTTCGGCCTCGTCCATCGTGACGTACATGCCGTGGATCAGCGGGATCAGGTCGCCCGTGATCTCCTCCACGACGCGCGCGGGTTGCTTGAGCACCGGGTCGCCGAGGAAGCGCAATTGGTAGCCAGACACGGCACCCAAGCTACCAGCCGAGATTTCACGCACTCACGCACTCCGCCGGGGATCGACGTCGATGCGGAGTCTTCCGTGCGCGCGTGCAGCATCGACGCCAGGGACGGCCAGTGCATCAGACAGCGACGCCCACGTGGGCGCGCGGACGAGCGCGCGCTTGCCATCGTCGACGGGGCCGAGCACGGTGACGGACGGTACGGTGCGCAGTGCAGCGCACGTGGCTTCGATCGCCGCGGGTTCACCGCTGATCGCGGCGAGCCCGCCGAACGGCGGGAACCCGAGCTGCTCCCGGCGTGGGCGTTCGGCGCGCGTGACATCGAGGGGCGCGGC
>JBEVLJ010000074.1:0-8458 GCA_040509195.1 Acidimicrobiia bacterium | reverse complement strand
GCGCCGTCGAGCTCCATCGGGCCGAGGTCGACCGCGCGTGCGTAGTGCGTCTGCAACATGGCGAGGCGGATCGCGCGCGCGTCGTAGGCCGCCAACGCGTCGCCGAGCATCAAGAAGTTGCCCAGCGACTTTGACATCTTCTCGCCACTGATGGTGACCATGCCCGAGTGCATCCAGTGACGGGCGAACTGGTGACCCGCGCCGCATGCTTGCGCGCGCTCGTTCTCGTGGTGCGGGAACACGAGGTCGCTCCCGCCGCCGTGCAGGTCGAAGTTCTCACCGAGGAGGTCGAGCGCCATGGCTGAGCACTCGATGTGCCACCCCGGGCGCCCTTCGCCCCACGGCGACGCCCATGCGGGCTCGCCCGCCTTCGCCGCCTTCCACAACGCGAAGTCCATCGGGGCACGTTTGCGATCGTCGATATCGACACGCGCACCCGCGGACTCGCGAAGGTCAGCCACCGTGCGATGCGAAAGCTCGCCGTACTCGGCGAACGACTCCACTGAGAAGTAGACGCCTTGTCCCTCGACCGCGTACGCGTGGTCGGACTCGATGAGCTCGGCGATGAGCTCGATCATCCCGTCGATGTATTGCGTCGCATGCGGACGGTGATCCGCATCGCGCACATTGAGCTGCGCGTACTGGCCGAAGTACTCCAACTCGATCTCGGCGGCGAGGTCGGGCTCGGTGCGACCGGCCTCTGCGGCGCGCTGGATGATGCGGTCGTCGACGTCGGTGACGTTCGAGACGAACGTGACGTCGAGGCCGGTCCATTCGAGGTACCGCCAGATCGTGTCGAACACCACTGCGGTGCGGGCGTTGCCGATGTGGGGCGCGTCGTACACCGTGGGCCCACACACGTACATCGACAGCTTCCCCGGCTCACGCGTGGTGAGCTCGACGGTGTCGCGCTGCAACGTGTCGCGGATCCGCACGGCCATGAGGAGCGAGGGTAGTTGCGCCTCAGCCGCCCCCTCGCCCCGAATAGAGGCCGCAGTCAATCAGCGAGCGATTGAGAAATCAGAGCGACGGCCCACACGGCGATCCCTTCGCCCCGGCCGATGGCGCCGATCCCTTCGCCACGCTTCGGAGTGACCGACACGTGCGCGCCCAGTGCTGCGGTGAGGTTTTCGACCATGGCCGGGAGGTGTGGTGCGAGTGCCGGTCGTTCCGCGTTCACGACCACGTCGACATTGACGATCGACCAACCCGACTCGCGCACGCTGACCACCACGTCGGCGAGCAGCTGCATCGAGTTGGCGTCCCGATACTGCGGGTCGCTCGCGGGAAACCGCGCCCCGAGATCAGGGAGGCCCGCAGGGCCGAGGAGCGCGTCGGCGACGGCGTGCGCGATCGCGTCGGCATCGGAGTGGCCGACCAAGCCGGGATGACCGGGAATCACGACGCCAGCGAGCACGAGCGGTCGCGCGTCGTCATCCGCGAACGGGTGCACGTCGTAACCGTTGCCGATTCGTTGGCTCATCAGATCCGCTCAGGCCGTCGAGCTTCGAGCAGCGCGCCCGCAACCACGAAGTCTCGCGGCGTGGTGATCTTGAAGTTGTCGGGGTCGCCCTCCACCACCACCACGACGCCACCCCGCGCTTCCACCAGCGCCGCGTCGTCGGATGCTTCACCCGACGCCGCGTGCGCGTCGCGCAGTGCTGCGGCGCGAAATCCCTGCGGGGTCTGCACCGAGACCAGCTCGTCGCGCACGAGTGTGTCGATCACTCGCTCGCCCGCGACGCGCTTGATCGTGTCGGGCACCGGCAGTGCGGGCACCGCGGCGTCGGACCCCGCGCGCACCGCGTCGATCACGGCGCCGAACACGGCGTCAGCGGCGAGCGGTCGGGCGGCGTCGTGCACCACGACCACCTCGGCAGCGTCCGGGATGGCCGCGAGACCGGCGCGCACCGAGTCGGACCGCGTCGCGCCACCCGTGACGACCGCGTCGACCGGCACACCGTCCCACTCCACTCCCGGAGCGAGCACGAGCACCACGCCGTCACACGCGCGCGCCGCCGTCGCGACCGAACGGTCGACGATGCGAACGCCGTCGAGCTCCACGAACTGCTTCGCGATGTCGTGAGCACCGTCCGCGAACCGGTCGCCCCGGCCGGCAGCCACCACGATCGCCCAGACGCCACTCATCGCGGTCTCGCGGGTGTCGCAGGCGTTGGCCTACGACTTGGCCGCAGTCTTCTTCTTCGCCGGGGCCTTCTTGGCGGCGGGCTTGTCCTCGCTCGCGAGCACCTCGTCGAGGCGTGTCTCCGCGGCTTCCTCGTCGACGTTCAGCGCGAAGGTGAGCTCCGACACCAGGATCTGGCGGGCGCGGGCGAGCATGCGCTTCTCACCAGCTGACAGGCCCTTGTCGGCCTCACGGATCGAGAGGTTCCGCACGACTTCGGCCACTTGGTAGATGTCGCCGCTCTTGAGCTTCTCGACGTGGTTCTTGAATCGACGAGACCAGTTGGTGGGCATGCGCGCTTCCTTCTTGCGGAGGACGGCGAACACCTCTTCCACTTCCTCGTCGTTGATGACGTCGCGCAAGCCGATCTCTTCGGCGTTGTCGGCTGGCACCATCAGGGTGAGGTCGCCGTACGCGAGGCGAAGCACGAGGTAGTCGCGCTTCTCGCCGAACGCTTCCTTCTTCTCGCGCTTCTCGATGGTGGCGGCACCGTGGTGGGGGTAGACGACCTTGTCGCCGACGTCGAACGCCATGTTGCTCCTCGTGGATCCGGTCGGCTGCGGCGTGCGGCGAGCCGGTGCTCGCATCGAACGGTGGCCGGACATGTTCCAGATGGCCTGTGCCGCAGCAAACGGCAGGGTCCAAGGCTACCAGAGGCCCCGTCCGTCCCTTTCTGCAGTGGGGTCAACCGGCGCGACCGCTCCTGCGCATCCCTCCGTGACGTCGACCCGCGAATTTCGCTACATCCGGCACACCCGCAGGTCGATGACAGGAGAGATTCTCAAGGTGGTGACCAGTTGAACCCTCCCCCTGCATTTCCAGACCCGGCCCGGACCCACGGCTCCGCGACGCGCGCGAACGGCGTCACTACGCTTCCGCGAGAGATGACCGAACGCCGGATCCTTGAGACGACGCAGCTGCTCGGTGCACTGCCGCCGAATGTGCTCGAGACGTTGCGCCACTCGTCGACGATGCGTGAAGTGGCCCGCAACGACGTGATCTTCCGTCAGGGCGATTCCGCCACTGAGCTGTTCGGCATCGTCACCGGGCGCATCGCAATCCTCACCAAGTCACCCGACGGGCGCGAGTCGCTCGTGGCGGTGCTCGAAGAGGGCGCGTTGTTCGGGGAGCTCTGTCTCTTCGACGACGGCCCGCGCTCCGCCGATGCTCGTGCGCTCGAAGCCACGCAGCTCCTGGTGGTGGAGTACGACGCCGCGCGCGAAGCCATCGACGCACACCCCGAGGTTCTGTGGGTGATCGTGCGCATGTTCGCTCGTCGCTTGCGCGCCACCGACGACTCGCTCGCCGACGCGGTGTTCCTCGACGTGCCGGCCCGCACCGCGAAGCGACTGCTCGAGATCGCCGGCGACCACGACCAATTCCGGCTGCCGATGACCCAGGAAGACCTCGCCGGCCTCGTGGGAGCGAGCCGTGAGCGCGTGAACAAGGCGCTGTCGCTGTTCACCAAGCTCGGGTGGCTCGAGGTGGAGGGCCGCAACCGGTACCGCCTGCTCGACCGCGAAGCGCTCGCCGACCGCGCCACGCTGTAGCAACCCGCGATCGCGCGCCTTCAGGGCGTGAGGAATGCGAGCACGCGACGCCAGGCGTCGGCGGAATCGTCGGCGCGATGCGACGGGCGCTCCGGCGCGTGCACGAAGCCGTGCTCGCCTTCGGGGTACACGACGATCTCGCAGTCGGCGCGGTCGCTCCACGCGGCGCGCAGCGCGTCGATGTCGGCGGCGGGAGTGAACGGGTCGTGACCGCCGAAGATCGCGAGCGTGGGGCACACGTCGGCGGCGGTGTCGAGCGGTTGCAACGTGCCCGGGCCGACCCACTCGTCGGGCACCCGGATCATCCCGTAGAACGCGACCGCGCGGTCGAACCGACCGGTGGCCGCGGCCTTCAGCGCTTGCATGCCACCCATGCAGAAGCCGAGCACCGCGACCTGGCGCACGTCGTCGTGCACCACGAGGTAGTCGGCTGCGGCTTCGAGATCGCCGAGCTGCACGTGATCGTCGAGCTCCTTCACAGAGGCCATGCGCGACGTGTTCTCGGGATCCGAGCGCACCGCGACGGGCGCGCGTGCGAACGGCTCGGGCGAGCACACCGCGAACCCGTGCGTGGCGAGCCGTCGGCACAGGTCGTCGAACAAGGGACGCAACCCCATGAGGTCGGGGTGCAACACGATGCCAGCGATCGGCATGCCGTCGGGACGGGCGTGGATCGCGTCGACTTCGAACCCGTCGATGCCCTTGATGGTGACGTGTTCGACATCGACGTCGTTCGAACCGGTTGCCAGCTCAGCCACGCGCGCCCCTCATCTCCTCGGCCTCGTCTTCCTCGGCCCCATCTTCCTCGGCCTCATCTCGTCAGACGTAGCGCTCGAGGATGCTCGTCTCGGCGAGCCGCGACAAGCCTTCCTTGATCGCTCGCGCCCGCACCTCGCCCACGCCGTCGACCTCGGTGAGATCGGCGAGTCCGGCCCGCATGATCTTCTGCAAGTTGGCGAAGCGGGCGACCACATGATCCGACACGACCTCGGGGAGGCGCGGGATCTTGTGCAACAGCCGGAAGCCGCGCGGTTGCAGCGCACTGTCGATGCCGATGCCGCCGCCGAGGTGCAGCACCGCAGCCACTTCGTTGAGGTCGAGCAGCGCGTCGTCGTCGAGCGCGGCCAGCGCCGCGGTGACGTCGACGAGCTCGAAGTCGGCCGACTCCTGGAAGTAGTCCTTCGCCACGAGTCGCCGGTCTTCCTCGACTCCGCCGATCAGCTCTTCGAGCTGGAGCAACACGAGACGTCCGTCGGCGCCGAGCTCGACGACGTAGCCCTCGATCTCGTCGGCGACGCGTCGCACCATCTCGGCGCGCTGCAGCACGTTCGCGACGTCGCGCACGGTGACGAGGTCTTCGACCTCGAGCGCGGAGAGCGACGCGCCCACCTGATCGAGACGGACCTTGTAGCGGCCGAGGATCTGCAGGGCCTGATCGGCGCGTGCGAGCACCTGAGAGATCGGCTCGAGCGAGTGCTTCTGGCCGCGCCGGTGAATCGTGACGACCGACATGTCTTCCGACACGCTGATCACCGGCACGTCGATCTGGCGGCCGACGCGTTCAGCCGTGCGGTGTCGGGTGCCCGTCTCCGACGTGGGCACGTTGGGATCTGGCACCAGGTGCACGTTGGCGCGCGCGACACGCGAACAGTCGGACGCGAGCACGATCGCGCCATCCATCTTGGCCAACTCCGAGAGACGCTGCGGCGTGAACTCGGAGTCGAGCAGGAAGCCGCCTGAGCACACCGACAGCACTTCGGGACCGTCGCCGATCACGATGAGCGCACCCATGCGCGCCTGGAGGATGCGGTCGAGGCCGTCGCGGAGCGCGGTGCCGGGCGCCACGAGGCGCAAGGCGATCATCATGGATTCCGAGCGGGGTTGGGCGGGCACGCGGGGCTCGTCCTCTCGGTCGTCCAAGCGGTGCAGTGATACGTCAGAATACCGCAGGCCCCGATGGCGCCGCCCCTGACTCGGTTCAAGCTTCGGGGTGAGCGAGTCCCTCGTGCAACGCGGCGGAGACGTCGTGCACGACGATCTCGCGAATCCCTGCGACGTGCGCAGTGCCCGGGGGGACCAGCGCGCGTGTGAAGCCGAGGCGCGCCGCTTCGGCGAGCCGTCGCTCGACCTGCGGTACCGAGCGCACCTCGCCGCCGAGACCGACTTCGCCGACGGCAACCGTGCCCTCGATCGTGGTCCGACGTTGGCGCGCGCCCGCGATCGCGAGCGCGAGCGCAAGATCGACGCCCGGCTCCGAGACACGGAGGCCGCCGGCGACCGACGCGTAGACGTCGAAGTTCGAGAGCTTGAGCTTCGCGTGCTGCTCGAGCACCGCGAGCAACATGGCAAGGCGGGGGCCGTCGAGCCCGGAAGCCGACCGACGCGGTGGCACCTGCGTGTCGATCACGAGCGACTGCACTTCCACCAGGAGTGGCCGCGTGCCCTCGAGCACCGCGGACACGGCTGAACCCGGTGCGCCGCCACGACGGTCGACGAGGAAGCGTGCCGACGCGTCGGGCACGTCGAGCAAGCCAAGCTCTGCCATCTCGAACAGGCCGAGCTCGTGGGTGGAACCGAAGCGGTGCTTCAACGCGTGGAGCAACCGCAGCGAGTGACCGCGATCACCGTCGAACGACAGCACCGTGTCGACGACGTGCTCGAGCACGCGTGGGCCCGCCAGCGTGCCCTCCTTCGTGACGTGTCCGACGAGCACGGTGGCGAGGTCGCGCTCCTTGGCCAGTTGCACGAGGCGGTACGCGCAGTCGCGCACCTGCGACACCGAGCCCGGCGCGCCCGGTGAGTCGGGGTCGACGACGGTTTGGATCGAGTCGAGCGCGAGCACGTCGGGCTCGACCGCGTCGACGTGCGCGAGCACGTGCGGCAACGAGGTTTCCGACACGACGAGGAGCTCGGGTGCGAGCGCGCCGACGCGCTCGGCGCGCGTCTTCACCTGTGCGCACGACTCTTCCGCGGTGACGAGCAAGCAGCGTCGGCCGGCGTTCGCCATGTGGCCGAGCGCTTGCAGCAGCAGCGTGCTCTTGCCCATGCCCGGTTCGCCCGCGAGCAGGGTGACCGAACCCGGCACGAGGCCACCGTCGAGCACGCGGTCGAGCTCGCCGATACCGGTGGACATCGGGGTGGCGGTGGCCGCGTCGACGGTGACGATCGACTCGGGCGCGCCGCTCGGCGCACGCACCTTCAACGTGGGGTTCTTCGGCGGCGGCGCGACGATCTGCTCGACCAAGGTGCCCCAGGCCTCACACGCGTTGCAGCGCCCCAACCAGCGCGGCGCCGTCGCCCCGCACTCACTGCACTGATAGCTCGTCTTCGTCTTCATGACGTCGGACGGTACGCCAGGGGTGTGTCACCAACGCGCACCCTCGACCCGCGTACCCCAAATTGCGTTTGGATCCCGCGCCGAGCGCGCGATGGGAACGCAATTTCGGAGAAGAGGGCGGGCAGTCAGGCGGCGTCGGGTTGGTCGGTGGTGATCATCCAGGGGGTGCCGAAGCGGTCCTTCACCATGCCGAACGCCGGCGAGAAGAAGGTCGCGACCAGCTCCTGCTCGACGGTGCCGCCCTCCGACAGCGCGGTGAACACACGGTTCGCTTCGGGAACGTCGCCGCACTGCACCGCGACCTGCATTCCCTGCACCGGTCCGAACTCGGCGCCGGTCATCTCGTCGGAACCCATGAGCAACAGGTCGCCACCGGTGATCGCCGCGTGGATCACCACATCCTCCATGCCGGCCGGAGGCTCCTCGTCCGGCACGTCGCTCATCGTCATCACGAACAGCTCGCCACCGAAGATCTCCTGGTAGCGCGTGAACGCTTCCCGACACGTGCCACCGAAGAACAAGTACGGATGAAACGTCGCCATGGGGAGCTCCTGTCGTCGACCGGGGACCGATTGACGATACACATGGTCGAGGCGATCGGCACTCCGAGTGTCAGGCGCGGCCGCGTCCGTGGGGGTCGAACCTGGGGATCGGCGCGCGGGCACGGGCGCGGCGACGTTGGTGCTTGCCGCCGAAGTACGCGACGACCGCGAGCACCAGCAACACGATCGCGCCGAGGATCAACAGGATGCGACGGTCGTCGCGCACCGACGAGCTCGCGTCGATGTCGACGCGCTTCGTGGCATCGCTCACCACCGTGGTCGTGCCACCCGGCAGTTTCACCACGACCTTCACCGACAGCGCGTCCTTCACCTGCTGCAACAGCGACTGGTCAAGCGCATTCACGTCGATGCTCTGGTTCGTGAGCGAGCCGAGCAGCTCAGGATCGGCGGCGATGCCCGTCTGCACTGCTGGCAGGTCGATCGCGCCCGTCACGTCGTACTGCGTGGCGAGCACACCGCGATCGCGCGACGCGGTCACGTCGCGCAACGGCCCATTCGCTCCGCTGATCTCGCCGATGATCCCCGCGACTTGATCCGGCGACGTGAACGCCTTCGACAACTGCAGCGACGCGGAACCGTCGTCGGCGCGCTGCCACTTCCCCACCGTCCACCCGGCCTTCGCGAGGTCGCCCGTCCGCACCTGCGTGTCGAGCTTCGCGTCACCCGCCTCCACGGCCTGCACCGCTTGCGCGTCGAGGCGCACGTCGACGGTGACGACACCACTCCCGTCGTCGTGCACATCGATGGTGACGGTGGTGTCGACCTTGCAGCCCGCGAGCAGGAAGGCGAGCGCGACGAGAACGAGGACCAGGCGCTTCACGAA
>JBEVLJ010000073.1:0-3179 GCA_040509195.1 Acidimicrobiia bacterium | reverse complement strand
TGAGCATGAACTGCTCGTCGTCTTCGCGTCCGATGCGCCACGGACGATCGTCGGCCTCGGCCTTCGCGATCGCAGCCTGCTTCGAGAGACCCACGTAGGCCGACGCCGCATCACCCTTCACGGTCGAGCCCGTCTTCGCGCCGCTCGCGTCGGTGGAATCGCCCGAGCTGCCACACGCCGCGAACGCCGTCGCCATGATGAGCATCGCGAGGCCGACGGTCGCGATGCGACGCACCTGCGCCATGGCGTCAGCGGGCGACGATCGACGCGATGCCCACGATCATCACGAAGAAGCCGATCGTGGCGTACAGCACGCTGCGGCCGACGGGCGCTTGCGCAAGCTCCTTCTTCGCCGCCGGCTTGGCCTGGCTGCGCACCGGACTGCCCGGACGAGCGCGTGCGACGGTGGTGGCACCGATGCGATCTGCGTCGGCGCGGCGACGAAGCAAGGCGTACACGTTCGCCACGAACAACGCGGCGCCCAGCGCGACGAGCAGCTCGCGCATGACGTCGTCGTAGAACGCTGCGAGGACCACGCCGTCATGGTACGAGTCGAGTGTGGGCGGCGACGCTTCGGGTCACGTGGCGAGCGTCAGACGCCTGGCTTCCACACCATGAGGATCAGCACCACGACGAGCGAGATGTTGAGGAACGGGCCGACGATGCCCATCCGCTTCCCCAACTGCTCCATCTCGGCCGCTTGCGGCGGCGGGCCACCCACGGGCGGCGGGCCCGCAGCCATCTCACCCATCAGCACCCGCATGCGCTTGAGCGTCGGGAACATCACGCCGTGCGACACGCCGAGCGCAACGATGTACACGACGAGCGCGAGCCACACCCACGTCTGGCTGAACTCCCAGAGGTCGCTGCTCGAGAACACGAGCCCGATGCCGAAGATCGGCACCGCGTAGATGAACAGCTCGCCGATCTTCGAGACCTTCTCGTTGGCGTCGAAGATCGCGATGCCCTCCGGCCCGCGGCGCTTCTTCACCTCGTTGCCGTAGATCGCGTTGAGGAACACGGCACCGAACCCCACGATGGCGCAGAAGATGTGGGCAAACAACATGAACTTGTAGACACCGCTGTTGTACGCGCCGATCACCAACATCTCGCCTCCTCGGAATTGAACGAGGCGGATCGTATCGGTACCGCAGTCCACTTCGCTCGATGCCGCCGGACCGACGGCTGCTGACACCGCGTGCTACGAACACTCCATGCGGCTGGTCGTGGCGAACTGCTCGGTGGAGTACTCCGGACGCCTCGGCGCGCGCCTCGAGCCGGCGCTGCGCCTGCTCGTGTTCAAGGCCGACGGTTCCATCGCGATCCACGCCGACGCCAAGGCCTACAAGCCGCTCAACTGGATGAACCCGCCGTGCGCGGTGCGTGAGACCGACGGCCGCATCGAGTGCACCACGCCGGGCGGCGAGACGCTGACGATCGAGCTGCACGAGATCGTGCACGAGTACACGATCGAGCTCGGCGACGACCCCGGCCTCGCCAAGGACGGCGTCGAGGCCGAGCTGCAGGAGCTCTTGGCCAAGCGCGTGGCCGCGCTGCGCGACGACTTCAAGCTCGTGCGTCGCGAGTACCCCACCGACATCGGGCCCGTCGACCTGTTGTGTCGCGACGGCGACGACCGCGCCGTCGTCGTCGAGGTGAAGCGCGTCGGTGAGATCGCGGGCGTGGAGCAACTCATCCGCTATCAGGAGCGGCTCGACCTCGACCCCAGCCTCGCGCCGACCGTCGGCATGTTCGTGGCGACTCGGATCAAGCCGCAGGCCAAGGTGTTCGCACAGAGCAAGGGCATCCTCTGCGTCGAGGTCGACCTCGACCTGCTGCGCGCCGGCGCGCCAGTGGACCTGCGCCTGTTCTGATCGCGCGCGGGCTCGTGGGTCAGCCGGTGAAGCGCGGCACCAGCACGACGTCGGCGGCCGGTGCGTTGAACACCACTTCCACCGCACCGATGTCGCAGCCCGCACCCTGCGGGCGGGTCACGCCCCGCTGGTCGGTGGTGATCCCCGCTGCACCGTCGGCCTGACAGGACGCGAGCGGCACGCCGTCGATCAGCGGACTGCCCGCGAGGGGGAGACGGGTCTGGCTCGTCCCGCCGTTCGCCGCGAGCGCACCCAGGTTCGGGTTGCTCGCCGACTGACGGTCACCGGTGCCCGTGAGGCCGCAGCTGGCGTCGTCGGAGTAGTTGTAACCGTTCGACACCGTGGTGGTGAGCACGCTGGACGCGGCGAACTCGTCCTCGGTCTCGATGTTGCAGTTCGGCCCTTCGACCGGGCTGGCGATCACCGACGCAAACGTGGTGAGCACCGACGACTGGAAGGCGAACTCGATGTTCGCGGCCGAACCATTGGCCTGCGCGGAGACGTCACCGTGCACGTGGTGAGCGCTCGCAGGTGCGGGCGCCGGCTCCTCCTCGCACTCGATCGGAGTCGCGTCGGTGGTGTTGGCGACGAGGGTGGTGTACACGAGCGCGACATTGGCGCCGTCGTGGATGAACAGGCCGCCGCCCTCGTCCGCTGAGTTGTTCGTGATCGTGGAGTTCGTGACGCGATGCGTGGCGTCGCTCTCGGCGTGCGAAGCGATCGCGCCGCCGCGCTCAGCCGAGTTGTTGGCGATCGTGGTGTTCTCCACGATCAACGTGCCGTCGCTGTCGAACGTGATGCCGCCGCCGTCGCCGCAGGAGGCGTTTCCGACCAGCGACGAGTCACGGATGATGAGCTCGTCGCCGTCGCTGTGGAAGGCACCGCCGTCGTATTCGTTGGTGACGTCGTGACCGCCGGTGATGGTGACGTGGTCGATGGTGAGGTTGGCCTGAGGTGCCCACACGACGCGGTCACACGTCTGACGAATGGTCGCACCGTTGCCGTGCACGGTGATGTCGGCCGTGGAGTAGAGGTAGCCGTCGCCTTCGCAGTCGTCCAGCACGTAGGTGGCACCGGCTTGGAGGAGCACCGTGTCGCCGTCAGCCACTTGGTTGTTGACGATGTCGCGCAGCGAGTTGGGGGCACCGTCGAGGATCGAAGGGTCGACCGGGCCGTACGTGGTCGCGGCCGAGGCCGGTGCGGCGACGGTGGCCATCAGGCCGAGCGACGCGATGGCGGCGGTCGCACCGAGCGCGGCCAGACGACGAAGGTGGTGACGCATGCGATTCCCTGCCTTTGGAGTGA
>JBEVLJ010000072.1:0-6202 GCA_040509195.1 Acidimicrobiia bacterium | reverse complement strand
CTGTGCGAAGCCGTCCATTCCAGAAGAGCGTAACTACGCGAATGCCTTCCCGGAGGGCAGGCGAGCGTACAACGAACGCCTTCTCCACTCTCCCCTGAGCTACGAGGGCGGATCTCTCGCCTGACCTCGGCGTCGGGAGGCGTTCGCATCGGGCTGCGGTCCAATGTGACGGTAGTGCGACGAGGCGTCGCGTCGTCGTGATCCGACGCCACGTCGACGTCGGACTGCGGTCGGCTTCCGGCGAGCGCGACACGCGCCCCACACGACGTGTGTGGCACCATCGCGGGACGTGCACCACCCGAGGGGAGCGCCATGACCGCCATCGCCACCGTGCCGTCAGCCGTCCACATCGGTCGCGACGACCTGCCGTTCGCCGACCTCGGCGAGGGCAACCTCCTGAAGGTCCTCCTCGTCGACGAGCCCAACGGCTGCTACGTGGTTGAGACCGTGTTTCAGGCCGGGTTCGTCGTCCCGACACACCGCCACAGCAGCCCCGTGTACGGATACACGACCACCGGTGCGTGGAAGTACCAGGAGTACGACTTCGTCAACCGCGCGGGATCGTTCCTCTTCGAGCCGGCGGGATCCGTGCACACGCTCGAGTGCCTGGAGGACGACACGCGCGTCTGGTTCCAGATGAACGGTGTGAACATGAACCTCGACGACGAGGGCAACGTCGTCAGCGTGACCGACGGAGCGGGCACGCTCTCGTACTACCGGGCGCTGTGCCGGAAGCAGGGCCTTCCGATCCCGGAGGTCGCCATCATCTGACGCGCGTCCATCTGATGCGCGTCGATCTGACGCCCGCGTCAGTCGAGACCGGCGACCTTCGCAAGGCGACGACCGATCTCGCGGACGTCGTCGGCATCCTCCGCGAGCACCGTCCCCTCCGTGACGCACCGCTCCACTTCCGCGTCGTAACGACGCAGGTAGTCGTCGGCGTCGGCGTAGCGCTCGGACAGCTCCTCATGCGTGAAGTCGCGACGGTGTCCGGACAGCACGCTGAGGCCGCCCATCTCGTTGAGGCCCCGTTGGGCCGCGACAGGCACTGCCACCTGCGGGACGCGGATGCCGCCGACCGCGTTGCCGACCGCGTTGCGCACGATGTCGACCGGATCTCCACCCGCCTCAATCGGAGCGAAGCGCGGTGGCGCGGTGCCGGTGCGCACCCACGACACCAGGTGTCGCAACGCCGCGCTCTGCACGAAGCCCCACTCGACGTCGTTGCGCTCCAGGTTTTCCTGCATGTCGGGAGCCCGTCCGTCGCGTGCCATCGCCGGCTGCAACACCGTCATCTGCGACGGTGTGCCGTGCGGCGCGCCGGCGACCTCCCAGAAGCGGTAGGTGTCGGAGTCAGGCTGACGGCTGGTGAAGTGTGCGCGCACCTCGGCCTCGGAGTTGACGACGAAGATGGGCGTTCCCGTGTCGTCGCGGATCTGCGCGTCGCCGACGAGCATGCCGCCGCGTGTGCTGCGTGGCTGCTCGGTCACCCGTGCGGGAGTGCCCCAGTGCGCGGTCGGCATGAACCCATCGAACACGCGATCGTGCAGGTGTACGCCGTTGACGTAGCCGGCGATGCGCGACGCGGACTGGGACGTGCCGTTCGCGACGATCAGCTCGACGTCGAGGCGCTGGAACGGCCCGATGCCGTCGCGCGCGGCGCGGGCGACCTGACCGAAGATGTCGAACGAGTAGGCGTCGCCCGGGTGAACGAGGGTGCCGTAGCGCTCGCGGTCCCACGCGGCGAGCGAGTTGCCGGCGTCGGGGAAGCCATCGATGCCGACCTTCTGGGCGGTGACGCCCACCCAGCCGTAGCCGGCGCGGAAGATCTCCTCTGGGTGCGGCGCGCCGATGTCGAAGCCCGCCGTCACGTTGTTCCAGTGCATGACCATCACGCCGCCGAAGCGGCTGCGGTCGATGGGCAGCACGACCTGGATGCGCGTGCGGTAGCCCGCCTTCTCTGCGACGAGGGTGTTCCATCGTCCGTCGGCGCCGAGGTCGGTGCCGGGCGTCGCGTCGTAGCTGCGCGCGGTGCCCGTGACCAGGTGCTCCGAGAACCCGTAGCCGTGAGCCGCGAGATCCTCGGTCGGGGCCCCGAAGGCCCAGCCCTTCTCGCCGTTGCTGAGCGCCGGTCCGATCTCCGGGATCATCGCTTCCCCTCTCGTTGCCGACGCCCGACGCCGGTCCTCGACACACTCTCGCACGCCGTCGCAGCGCAACCTACGACTCGGCGTCCGTCCACTCGTCGGCCTGCACGAGCGTGCCGTCGGGGTCGCGGAAGATCGTCGTGCGGACGGTGCCTGGGAGCCGCCGCCGTATTCGAACGCGGGGAACGAGCCGGCACCACCGCCACGGCCGCCGTACCGCCCGACGCCCATCGCCTCCGCCTTCGAGCAATTGGAGGCGCCCTACAGTGACCAGCGACATGAACGCGGAACCGGTTCGATTCGCGCTCGTGGGATTCGGCTCGGGCGGTCGGTACTTCCACGCGCCGCTGCTCACGTCGGCCGACAACATCGACCTCGTCGGCGTCGTCACCACGTCGCCGGAACGGCGCGCGCTCGTCGCGTCCGAGCTTCCGGGCGTTCGGGTCTTCGATTCCATCGAGGCCGCCGTCGGTGCGGGGGCCGAAGCTGCCGCCATCTCGACGCCGGTCCACACGCACAGCGCGCTCACGGACGAGGCGCTCGGTCGCGGACTGCACGTCGTGTGCGACAAGCCCTTCGCGCTCGACGCCGACGCCGCGGCCGAGTCGGTCCGGGTCGCGGCGCGCTGCGACCGGCTCCTGTCGCCATACCAGAACCGCCGCTGGGACTCGGACTTCCTCACCGTCCAGCAGCTCGTGGCCGACGGTCGACTCGGAGCAGTGCGGCGCTTCGAATCGCGCTTCGAGCGGTTCGCGCCCCAGCGTGGCCCAGGGCCTGCGGGTGGCGGCACGCTGCTCGACTTCCTCAGTCATCTCGTCGACCAAGCCCTCGTGCTTCTCGGGCCGGTGCGGTCGGTCTACGCCGAATGGGTGGTGCGAGACACCGGGCGCGACGACGACGTGTTCGCCGCACTCACGCACGCGAACGGAGCTCGCTCACACCTCTGGGGAAGCTGGAGCCAGACTGCGCCCGGGCCCAGATTCCGCGTCACTGGCACCGAGGCGGCGTATGTGGTGACGCCCACGATGGATGGGCAAGAAGCGGCGCTGATCGCCGGGGAGAGCCCGCGGTCGCTCGGCGACGCGTGGGGTGTCGAGCCCGAGGAACGGTGGGGTGAGTTGCGGCGGGGAACTGAGCCCGTCGAGGTCGTGCCGACGCTTCCGGGTGCTTGGGGCGCGTTCTACCCGGCGTTCGCGAACGCCGTGCGCGGCACCGCACCGGTTCCCGTCGTCGCGACCGACGCGGTGGAAACGGCCCGCGTCCTCGACGCCGCACGGCGCAGCGCCACCGAAGGAGCGGTCGTCGAGCTCGCGCCACGAAGGTAGGGTCGGGATCATGGCCGTTGCTCCGCTGTCAAGAGAGGATCTCGACTTCCTGCTCTTCGACTGGCTCGACATCGTCGCGCTCACCGACCGACCGCGCTTCGCCGAGCACTCCCGCGACACGTTCGATGCGGTGCTCGACGTCAGCGCCGACCTCGCGAGCCGCTACTTCGCGCCCAACAACCACTTGGTCGACGTGCAGGAACCCGCAATGGCGGCCGACGGGAGCGTGGTCATCCCGGCCGAGGTCGGTGAAGCGCTGGCGCACTTCGGCGCCGCGGGCATCACCGCCGGTCCGTTCGACGACGCGATCGGCGGGCTGCAGCTGCCGATGACCATCGGTCGGGCGTGCCTCGCGTGGTTCCAGGCCGCCAACGCGAGCATCGCGGCGTACCCCCTGCTCACCATCGCTGCTGCGAACCTGCTCTGCGCCCACGGGTCCGAGGAGCAGATCGACACGTTCGTGCGCCCGATGCTCGAGGGCAGGTACTTCGGCACGATGTGCTTGTCAGAGCCGGAGGCGGGATCGTCGCTGGCCGACATCACCACCCGCGCCGAGCGCGCGCCCGACGGCACCTACCGCATCGTCGGCACCAAGATGTGGATCTCCGGTGGTGAGCACGACCTCTCCGAGAACATCGTGCACTTGGTGCTCGCCAAGATCCCGGGCGGCGGTCCTTCGGTGAAGGGAATCTCGCTGTTCGTCGTGCCCAAGTACCTCGCCGACGGCACGCGCAACGACGTCACGCTCGTCGGCCTCAACCACAAGATGGGCAATCGAGGGACGGTCAACACGCTCCTCAGCTTCGGTGACGCCGGAGGCGACGGGAGCGACGCGCCTGCGCCTGCGGGCGCGGTGGGCTACCTCGTCGGCGAGGAGCACCGCGGTCTGGCGTACATGTTCCACATGATGAACGAGGCCCGCATCGGCGTGGGGATGGTCGCCGCCGCCATCGGTTACCGCGGGTACCTGAAATCGGTCGAGTACGCGCGCGAGCGCGCGCAGGGGCGTCCGATCGACAACAAGGACCCGGCGTCCCCGCCGGTGCCGATCATCGAGCACCCCGACGTGCGACGCATGCTCCTCGCCCAGAAGGCCTACGTCGAGGGCGCGCTCGCGCTGGGCCTCTACTGCTCGAAGCTCGTCGACCAGGAGCACACCGCGCCCGACGCCGCCGAGGCCGCCCGGCTCAACCTGCTGCTCGAGGTGCTCACGCCCATCGCCAAGAGCTGGCCGTCGCAGTGGTGCCTGGAGGCGAACAGCCTCGCGATCCAGGTGCTCGGTGGCTACGGGTACACGCGCGACTTCGAGGCCGAGCAGCTCTATCGCGACAACCGGCTGAATGCGATTCACGAGGGCACCCACGGGATACAGGCGCTCGACCTCCTGGGCCGCAAGGTCCGCCTCGGTGAAGGCGCCGGCCTGCGCGTCCTGGCCGACGAGATCGGCGCCACCATTGCGAGTGCCATCGACGCGGGTGGCGTCGTCGCCGAACAGGGCGCGCAGCTCCGGGACGCGCTCGACGACTTCGTGGCGACGACCGACGTGCTGTGGTCGTCGCCGGAGCGCAGCGTGACCCTGGCGAACGCCTCGATCTACCTCGAGGCCGCCGGCCACATCACGGTCGCCTGGATCTGGCTCGAACAGGCGCTGTGCATCGGGGATCGCTCGGGCAACTTCGCCGAAGGCAAGCGGCAGGCCGCGCGCTTCTTCTTCACGTACGAGCTGCCCAAGGTCGGACCGATGCTCACGTTGCTCGGTTCACTCGATCGCACCACACTCGACATGCAGCCGGAGTGGTTCTGAGGCGTGCCGCTGCGCCGCTGCAGATGCCTGAGCGCGCTCCCGACGTCACCGGCTCAACGTTCTGAGCGCACGATCCGGTCGCAGGACGGTGTAGTGGGTCGCGGGCCCGGCTTGACCGTGCCGGTCACCGTCGTCGCCCCTGCCGCGGGGAATGGCTGACGTCCGTAGGTGATCGTGCCGGGGCTCATCGGGCCGAAACCGTGCAGCACGATCTCGTCGTCGAGCGCGACGCTGGCCAGGTCCAGCAGGCCGAGGCCGAGATCGAGCCGGAGCGCCACGTCGACCAGGTCGCCGTCGTGCACGATGGCCTGCGAGCGCCGTCGACCGGCGTCGTCGGTCGCCACGTGCTCGACGCCTGCGCCGTCGAACCACGACAGCTGCAACCGCGCGCCGTCGTTGCCGCGCAGAGCCCACAGCACCGTCGTGACGTCGCCGTCGACGACGCTGGCCAGTGGCTCCCGCGTCCCCGGTCGCGCCGGCGCGAGGCGGACCCGCAGCGGGTACAGCCCGGTCGCCGCGGTCTGCTCGACCGTGCGCCACCCACGGCCGTTGGACCACAGGAGCGCGTCGCAGTCGCCGACCACGGCAAGGGTCCCCGCCGGCGCGACGTCGAGCTTCGCCAGTGCATCCATGTGGAGCACCTTCGACGGGGGACCGTCGCTCAGCTGGTCGTGGATGCGCAGCTGGGTCGCGATCAGCTCGGCGAGCTCCTGCGTGCCGACATCGGGCTGGTACGTGTGCGTGTACAGGTACGTGAGCCCCGCGTTCACCCACACCCCCCACGCGGCGAGGACCGCGACGACGCCGATCACGACCGCGCGCAACCATCGGCGTCGGGTCGAGAGCCAGTGCGCGAGCCACCACGCACCGACCACGCCGCCGACGACGAGCAGTGGAACGAAGTCACCCTGGTAGCGCTGGTCGAC
>JBEVLJ010000071.1:0-4892 GCA_040509195.1 Acidimicrobiia bacterium | reverse complement strand
GAGCGTTCCGTCATGTTCGACGAGCTCGACCTCGGTCCCGCCCGTGAGGTTCAACGAATCGCGTAGCGCCTTCGGGACCACGATTCGGCCCGCGCCATCAATGGTAGTTCGCATGGTAGCGATCCTACCAGTACCTCGGTCAACCTGCTCTCGCTGTGTCGGGCAGCACTGCGGCGAGGACCTCAGCCGCGCCGGCGAGCGGTGCACGCGCGACGCTCACGAGTGGCGTGACCGACACGTAGCCGGCTTGCAGGATGCCGACGTCGGTGTGTGGTGCTGCGTCGGCGCGGCCGCTGAACTCGAGGCGAAGATCGCCTTGTGACACGTCGGCCGACGCGATCCACACTTCGCCGTGTGGCGCGAGCTCGGCCTCCTTCACGCCCTTGATCTCGTCGATCGCCATGTTGGGGACGTTGATGTTGAGCAAGCGCGGCCCGTCGCCGGGTGTGCTCGCCCATTCGACCGCCGCGACTGCAAACGCGGCCGCAGTGTCGTAGCGGTAGTCGTGTTCCTCGCCCCACATGAGGCTCACCGCGATGCCCGGCACTCCGAGGCCCACGCCTGTGAGTGCAGCACCCACTGTGCCCGAGTGCACGACGAGGTGGCCGGTGTTGGCGCCGGGATTGATCCCCGCCACGACGAGATCGGGCGCAGCGCCGAACCCGCCGAGGATTGCCGCGAGCACCGCGGTGCCGGGCGGCGCGTCGATCGCGTGCACCGAGATGTCGGGCCGCGCGGACCACTCGATCGCCATCACCGGCGGCGGCTTGTCGCCCCAGAACTTGCCCAGTGCCGCACCCGAACCGCTGCGGTCGCTGGTGGGGGCGACGACGAACACGTCGTGGCCCGCGTCGACCAGTGCAGCCGCGAGCGGCACGAGCCCGGGCGCGTGCACGCCGTCATCGTTGGTGACCAGGATCCTCACGGTGCCCACGCTATCGGGGTCGTCCGGGAAGGCTCCGCGTGCAGCGACTCAACCAAGGATGCGTCGGGGTCGCGACGCTGCAGTGGCAGGTCGTGGGCACGCAGGTGCAGGGACCAGACGGGCGAAGAAGCGACGCACGTCGGTCTCGCTCGGGTCGAGCTCGAGGCTGACGCGCAGGCGATAGCCGTCGCGGTCCTCCGAGTAGACGAGCCCCGACGGCACGACGTCGAAGGGATCGAGCGCGTTGGCTGCTGCCTCGAGCAGCGCAGGAAGATCTGCCGCGGGGCCGAACACGAGGCGAACGTTGGTCGTCTGGTCCGTCGGCCGCGCAGCCAACGACGGGTGAGAACCCCGCGCACTTCGGTGATCAGCCATGGCTCGATGATGACGAACCCGCGTGAACAACCGTCGACGCGAGTCGGGACGTCACGTGAACCCTTGTCGACCTTTCAGTCGTCAGCGGGGGGCGTGTAGTGCGCCGAGACGACTTTGCCGTCGTCGCACTCGAGCACCCACGTGCTGCCCTTCTCGATCCGGAAGTCGTCGAGGCGCACCCCGCGGTCACTCAGGGCCATGAGCAGGTCGCCGATCACGTCGCCATGGCTGCACACCACTGCGTGCTGCTCGCGCGCCAACTTGTCGACGAGGTCGAGAGCATCGGTGATCGACGCACCCTCGGCGAGCGTGTCCGATCGCTCGATGTCGACGTCCAGCGCCGCGGCGAGCGGCTCGACGGTCTGCACGCACCGGACGAACGGGCTGGAGACGAGCCGGCTGACGCTGACCCCTGCGAGCCAGGACGCGATGGCGTCGGCCTGACGTCGGCCGGGCTTCGACAGCGGCCGGAGCGTGTCGTCGGTGGCCCAGTTGCGTCGGCTGCCCGCCTTGGCGTGGCGCACCAGATAGATCGTCACCCGTCCTCCAGCACCACCGACGCCAAGAGTCGACGGTCGTGATCGTAGGTCAACAGCGCGGTGGCGTCGTCGGGCGAGCACCAGTGGATCTCATCGACCTCGTCGTTGGGCTCGAAGCGTTGATCGGGATCCTTGGGCTCCATGAGGTAGTAGCGCACCTCTTTGTCACGCCCTCGGGAGTCGACGTACGCGGTGCGCCCGACCTCGGAACCGAGACGACACCGCAGCCCCGTCTCTTCCTCGACTTCGCGGCGCGCGGTCTCTTCCCAGTTCTCGCCGGGTTCGGCCTTGCCCTTGGGCAGGCTCCAGTCGTCGTATCGGGGGCGGTGCACCAGCAGCACGAGCGTGCCCTTCGGGGTGTGGCGCACCACGATGCCACCTGCGGCGCGCACCGTGGGGGTGGAGGCGCGGCTCACAGCCAGTCGCGCAGTCGGGCTCGTCGCGCACGCTTCCACACCCCGGGGAACTGTGCCCGCGCCGCGCGCGCAGCCGAGCGTTCGATGGCGGCCAGCTCACCGGCGACGAAGAGCATCGGTCCGCTCGACGTGGATCCGAGTTGGGCGCGCAGCCACTGCTCGGCGACGACCGCGTCTTGATGCTCGCCGAGCACTTCCTGGACGTCGGCGATTCGCTTCGCGAATTGTCGGGCGTCGCGTCCGATTGCCGGCGCCACCGCTTCCGCGGCGTAACGGGTGCGCTTGGCTCGGATGCGCACTTCGTGCAGCGCGGCATCGGGTGGGTCGTGATCGAGGGCGTCGACCGATCGCCGCAGCTTCTTCCACAGCGGTCGGACCAGTGCTTCGAGCTCGATGTCGTCGACATCGTCGCGGTCAGCGGCGGGTGGGAGCGCCTGGGTTGCATCGACGAGTCGGTCGAGCAGCGCGACGTAGCGGTCAGAACGCAACGTGAGCACGACCGCGGCGAGTGCGGCGTCGCGCTCGGTGCGCAGGGTGTCGAGCAGCGTTCGTGCGCCCACCGTGTCGGTGTGCGGCAACGCGTCGAGTTGCGCAACGAGGCGCTCGAGCAGCACGTCGGCGTCGCGCACCTCGCCGAGGCGCTCACCGAGCCACTTGAGCTCGGCGCGCAACGACTCACTCCACTGCTCGTCGATGACCGAACGGAACGTGCGGAGGTCGGAGCGAAGCCGACGGGTCGCGACGCGTGCTTGATGCACAGCCTCGGGGTCTTCTCCGAGACGGACCCCCGGATCGTGCGCGATCAACCGACCGACCGAGTTCGCCACCGCGGCGGCGAGCACCTCGCGTGGTGTGGAGGCGAGGTCGAGCGCACGCGCCGAGGCGAGATCAGGTGCGTCGAGCGCGCGCGGCCCGATGGCGCGCACGATCTTCGGCACCGGATCCGGTTGACCTGCGCCGGCGCCTTGCACGCGACGGGCGATGAGCGCGGCGATGTCGTCGTCGACGTCTTCGGCCAGCTCGATCTCGAGCTCGCGGAACCGGGCAGCCAAGCGCACGCCGTCGATCACCGACACTTCGTCGTCCGCAACCTCCGCCACCTGATGGCCGTCGGCGTCGCGGACGACAACCTTGGTGCGTACGGTGTTGAGGCGCGCGATGAGCTGCACCGGCGCAGTGCGTGCAAGCGCGCGGACGAGGTCGAGCGCGACCGCGGGCGGTTCGTCATCGTCACCCGCGACGTGCAGCTCGCTGCGGGTGAGCCCTTCGCCGCGGGCGACGGGCAGCTTCACCAACCAGCCCTCGTCGTTGCGGTGGCGCAGGCTCGCGCCGGCACGTGCGAGACGAAGGTCGGGGGTGTCGAAGTAGGCAGCCACGAGCTTGATCGTGACCGACGCGTCGGCGGTGAGGCCGTGGTCGTCGTCGGCGAGGTCGGGCAGCGTGAACGACGGCCCGGGTGAGAACTTGAGCTCGCGCTCCAACATCGACGTCAGGTCGTCGCGTGCGTACGGGAGATTGCGAGATCACGCAACAGGCGCTGAGTGTTCACGCCCCCATTCCCTGCGTTGTCGGTGCCCGCGACCTTCGCCCACGTGCCGTCCGGGCCCAGGTTCCACGCGAGCACGTCGTCGGCGAGCGCCACATCGAGCATCTCGGCGAGTCGGGCGCGCAACTTCGGATCCACGACGGGCACGATCGCTTCGACGCGGCGATCGAGGTTGCGGGGCATGAGGTCGGCCGAACCGATGAGGTATTCGGCGTCGACCGGGTCGGCGCCGAATCGGTACACGCGCGAGTGCTCGAGGAACTCACCCACGATCGACCGCACGCGGATCGTGTCGGACAGGCCGGGGACACCGGGACGCAGGCACGAGATCCCGCGCACGATGAGATCGATGGGCACACCGGCCGCCGACGCGTCGTACAGCGCAGTGATCATCGCGATGTCGACCAGGCTGTTCATCTTCAGGATGATGCGTCCGGCGGAGCCGAGTGCAGCTTGCGCGGCGAACCGTTCGAGCAGTGCGTCGCGCATGTGCGTGGGCGCGACGAGCAGCTTGCGGTACTCGCCCTGGTAGCTGTAGCCGGTGAGGTGGTTGAAGAGATCGGTGAGATCGTGACCGAGGTCCTCGTCGGCGGAGAAGAGGCCGACGTCTTCGTAGAGGTGCGCGGTCTTCGGGTTGTAATTGCCGGTGCCCACGTGGCAGTAGCGACGGATGCCGTCGGGCTCCTGGCGCACCACGAGCAGCACCTTGGCGTGGGTCTTCAAGCCGACCAACCCGTACACCACGTGCACGCCGGCTTCCTCGAGCACGCGGGCACGCTCGATGTTGGCCTGCTCGTCGAATCGCGCCTTGAGCTCGATGAGCGCCACCACTTGCTTGCCCTGTTCAGCGGCCTTGATGAGTGATCGCACCAACGCGCTCTCGGGGCCGGCGGTGCGATAGATCGTCTGCTTGATCGCCAGCACCGACGGGTCGCTCGCGGCCTGCTCGACGAACTGCTCGACCGAGGTGGTGAACGAGTCGTACGGGTGGTGCACGAGGATGTCGCCCTGGCGCATGGCGGCCATGATCGACGGGGCCTCGTCCTGCTCACCCTGCAGCCGCGGCTGGGTGACGCCGCTCCACGGCGGGT
>JBEVLJ010000070.1:0-5043 GCA_040509195.1 Acidimicrobiia bacterium | reverse complement strand
CGGCTTCGGTGAGGGTGCGGTCGGCGGCGCGGAAGCGCAGCGAGAAGGCGAGGCTTCGCTTGCCCTCGCCAAGCGAGTTGGCCACGAACTCGTCGAAGCATCCGACCGTCTCGAGCAGGTCGCCCACCGCGGCCAGCATCGTGCGCTCGACCGCCGCCGCAGGCACATCGGCGTCGAGCACGAATGCGAGGTCGATCAAGCTCGCCGGGAAGCGAGACGGCGCCACGAAGGTCTGGTCGCGGCGCGTGGCGAGCCCGAGGCCGTCGAGCTCCACTTCGAACGCCACGACCGGCGCGACGAGGTCGAGCGCCGACACCACGTCGGCCGCCACCTCCCCCACCGCGCCGACATCGGTGCCGTCGACGACCACGCGCGCGGCGCGACCGCGGCGGAACCCAGCGGTGTCGGCGTGTACGAGTTGGAGATCGGCGAGTTGGAGGGCGTCGCCGACTGCGCGCAGCGCGTCGATCGCGTCGTACACATCGATGGGGCGATCGGGCTCGAGCGGTGCGCGCTTCAACGACCCGGCGAGGACCACCGCGAGGTGCTCCGGCTCGTCGGGAAGCTGCGTGGTGGCATCAGTCGGCGCGAGGAACACGCGACCGACTTCGAACAGCGCGACGTCGGTGAGACCGTGCGATCGGTTGAACCCGACCGCGCGCAACAGCCCGGGCAGGATGCCGGTGCGCAACACCGACTCTTCGGCGCGCAACGGGTTCGACGAACGAATGAGCCGTTCGGTGGGTGCACCCGCACGCTCGAGATCGGCGGGCGACACCAACGACAGTGTGATGGCCTCCGACAACCCGGCACCCACCAGCGCATCGGCTGCGGCGCGACGAACTCGTTGGCGGGGCGACAGCGCGCCGACCTGCCCATGCGTGTCGGGCAGGGTGCGACCGATGCGGTCGAACCCGATGCGACGCGCCACCTCTTCGATGACGTCGATCTCGCGGTCGAGATCGGGGCGGAACGACGGCGGCGTCGCGTCGACCACTCCCCCGTCATCAGTGTCATCGCTCGCGGCGTCGAGCTCGATGCCGAGCGGCGCGAGCGCGTCCCACACGTCTTCCGCGTCGAGGTCGGTGCCGAGCACCGCGTTGACGCGACTCGTGCGCACTCGAATGCGCGGCCGCTCGAACGGCGACGGGTACTCGTCGCACGCGTCGGGCGCGACCCGCGCGCCGGCGACCTCGACCAACAGCTCCATCGCGCGATCCGCGTTGACCGCGATCGCGTCGGGATCGATGCCGCGCTCGAACCGCGCGCTCGACTCGCTGCGCAGCTTCAGCCGCTTCGACGATTGCGCGATGCCCATGCGCTCGAAGTACGCCGACTCGAGCAAGATCTCGGTGGTCGTGTCGGTGACCTCAGCGGTCGACCCACCCATGATCCCGGCGATGGCCTGCGGCGTGCGGTCGGCGTCGCAGATCAACAGATCGGCGGCGGAGAGCTCGCGCTCGACGCCGTCGAGCGTGGTGATCGGCTCGCCGTCAGCGGCGAGGCGCACCACGATGCCGCGACCGGCGAGCCGCGAGAGGTCGAACGCGTGCAGCGGCTGGTTGCGCTCGAGCAACACGTAGTTGGTGACGTCGACCACGTTGCTGATCGACCGCACGCCCGCCTTCATCAGGCGTTGTGCCATCCACGCCGGCGACGGACCCATGGTGACCCGCGCGACGCGACCGAGGTAGCGCGGGCAGCGGTCGACGGCCTCGATCGACACGGTGATGTCGTTCGCGACGCCACCGTCGGTGAGCACGTTCGGCTCCGGAAGGTTCAGGTCGAGCGTGAAGTGCGCGGCGAGCTCGCGCGCGACGCCGACGATGCACATCGCGTCGGGCCGATTCGGCGTGATGGCGAGGTCGAAGATCACGTCGTCGAGGCCGAGGAGCTCCCGCACGTCGACGCCGAGCTCGGCGCCCGCGTCGAGGGCCATGATCCCCTCGTGGTCGTCGCCCAGCCCCAGCTCACGGGCCGAGCACAACATGCCGTCGGACACTTCACCGCGGATCTTGCGCCGCTCGAGCGTGAACCCGCCGGGCAAGGTGGCGCCCGACGGCGCGAACGGCACGACCATCCCGTTGACCAGGTTGGTCGCGCCGCACACCACCCGTGTGGTGCCGGCACCGAAGTCGACGTCGACCAGCGACAGCTTGTCGGCGTTGGGGTGCTTCACCACGTCGAGCACGCGCGCGGCGATCACACCCGTGATCTCCGCGCCGGGTTGCTCCAGGCCGTCGACCTCGAGCCCGAGCTGGTTCAGCGCGGTGACGATCTCGGGCACCGGTGCAGTGACCGGCGTGAATTCACGGATCCACGAGAGCGGCGCGCGCATCAGTACTGCGCCAGGAATCGAGTGTCGTTGTCGAAGAACGTGCGGATCTCGTCGACGCCATAACGGATCATCGCGATGCGCTCGAGGCCGAAGCCGAACGCGAACCCACTGTGCGTCTCGGGATCGATGCCCACGCCCTGCAGCACTTGCGGGTCGACCATGCCGCACCCGCCGAGCTCGATCCATCCGGTCTGCGAGCACACGCGACAACCCGCACCGTCGCAGAAGATGCAGCTGACCGCGAGCTCGGCCGACGGCTCGGTGTACGGGAAGAAGTCGGGCCGGAACCGCGTGCGGATGCGGTCGTCGCTGAACATCTGGCGCACGAACGTCTCGATGGTGCCGAACAGATCGGCGAGCGTGATGCCTTCGTCGACGGCCAACGCCTCGATCTGGTGGAAGACCGGCGAGTGGCGCGCGTCGAGCGTCTCGTTTCGATACACGCGACCGGGGGCCACGATGTGGATCGGCGGCTCCATGATCTCCATCGTGCGGATCTGCACCGGCGACGTGTGCGTGCGCAACAGGATCTGCTCGGGCTCGCCGAGCTCCACGTAGAGCGTGTCCTGCATGGAGCGCGCCGGGTGGCCGGGCACCATGTTGAGCGCCTCGAAGTTGTGCCAGTCGTCTTCGACCTCGGGACCTTCCATCACGAGGTAGCCCATGCCGAGGAAGATGTCTTCGAGCTCGCGTTGCACCTGGGTGATGAGGTGCAGGTGACCGCGAGGGCGGGCGTGACCGCCGAGCGTGAGGTCGACGGCATCGATGGGCGCGGCGGCCGCGAGCGCGGCTTCGAGCTCCGCGCGACGCACCTCGACCGCATTGGTGACGGCCGACCGGTACGCGCCGACCGCCTTGCCCGCGGCGGGACGGTCTCCGACGTCGAGGTCCTTGATCTTCTCGTTCGCCTGCGTCATCGGCGAGCCGCGCCCGGTGAGCGCGCGCTCCGCGGCATTGAGCGCATCGAGCGTGTCGGCCGTCGTGACGGGCGCGAGCGCGGCGGATGACGCGTCGAGGAGCGCGTCGATGTCGGCCAGGCTCATGCGGGCGTCTGCTTCGTGCGCGCGTGGCGTTGGTTCGCACGTTGACGGCTGGCCTCGAAGCACACGACGGTGCCGGCCATCGCCACGTTGAGCGACTCGGTCGGGCCGTGCATCGGGATGGTGATCCAGCCGTCGAGCGCGCGGTCGAGACCATCGGCCACACCGGCACCGAGCCCATGCGCCTCGTTGCCCAGCACCACCGCCGTGGGCGCGGTGAGATCGACCTGGTGATACGGCGTGCCGTCGCCGGCGCGGGTGCCGAGACAGGTACGTCCCGCCTCCCGCAACGCCTGCAACGCGTCCATCACCGACCATCCCTCCAGGATTGGCACACCGAAGATCGCACCCGCCGAGGCCCGCACGACTTTGGGATTGTACGCATCGACCGATCCGGTCCCGAGCACGATTCCGGCGGCACCCGCCGCATCCGCGCTGCGCAGGAGCGCACCGACGTTGCCCGGATCCGACAAGCGCGCGCCTACGAGCACGAGGCCGTCGCGTGCCAGCGCAGTCAGTTCGACGGTCGGCTTCGGCGCGATGGCCAGCACCGGCTGCGGCGTGACCGTGGAGCCGACGCGCTCGAGCACGCCTTCCTTCAGCGTGGAGCGCGCCACCCCGGCGCGGTCGAGCTGCTCGACGAGCGGGGCGAACGCGGTGTCGGCGTTTGGCCCGAGGTACACGTGCTCGAGCCGCGCCCCGCGTTCGAGTGCGGCCGCGACGGCACGCGGGCCTTCCACCACGAAGGTCTGCTCGGCGTCGCGAGCGCGCGCATCGCGCAGCAGCTCGCGCAAACGCTTGACGTCGGAGTGACGCGGACCGAGCGCCGCTTCCGACATGGTGAAGGGCTGGCGACCGCGGTCAGGCCGCGGCGAGCGCCTCGCGGGCGGCGTCGACGAGCACGCCGAACGCAGCGTCGTCATGCACCGCGAGGTCGGCGAGGATCTTGCGGTCGACGTCGATCTCCGCGGCCTTCAGGCCGGCGACGAACTGTGAGTACGACATGTCGTGCGTGCGGCACGCGGCGTTGATGCGCACGATCCAGAGACGGCGGAACTCACCCTTGCGCGCCCGACGGTCGCGGTAGGCGTAGTTGCCCGAGTGCATGACCTGCTCGGTCGCCTTCCGGATGCTGCGGCTCCGTGAACCGCGGTACCCGGAGGCAGCGTCGAGCACCTTGCGGCGACGCTTCTGACTGTGAACGGATCGCTTGACCCTGGCCATCGTGGCTCCTCATGCCTGTTCTTGAAACGCGTGCTCGTCGGCCCGCGGTGATTCGTGGTGTGCCCTGCGCGACGTGCAGGGACGGAGAGCGGTTGGTTCAGCGCTTGCCGAGCAGACGCTCGATCTTCTGCTTGTCGGCACCGACGACTTCGACGCCGTGCTTGTCGCGCGCCAACGCGCCGCTCGACTTCTGCTCGAAGTGACGCTGACGGTTGGCCTTGCCGCGGCGGATCTTGCCCGTGGAGGTGAGCTTGAAACGCTTCGCCGCGCCTCGGTGGGTCTTCATCTTCGGCATCAGCCTGCTCCGTGGTCGCTGGTTCCGTTGCTGTCCGGGGCGGGTGCCGCCGGCTCGTCGGTGGCCACGGCCACTGCTGCGGGCGCCGGCGCAGTGTTGGCTGCGGCGTCGACCTGCGGTGCAGGCGCCGCCGCTCGTGGCTTGGG
>JBEVLJ010000069.1:0-3749 GCA_040509195.1 Acidimicrobiia bacterium | reverse complement strand
ACGACCACCGACTCGATTGGTCCGAGGCCGGCGGCACGACGATGGATCGCGGCGAGATCCGAGGCGACGACGGTGGCGGTGACGATCGCGACGACGAGCGCGGCTGCCCAGAACGCGAGCGCGCGTGGTGAGCGACGAAACATCGAGTCCTCCCTCGACGAGGGGTCGAGCCCGAAAGGGCGTTCGAGGGAGGTGAGGGAGGGAAGTGCGGTGGGACCGGGGAAGGGTCCGTACGAACGCGGTGCTTCTAGCTGGTGGTCGACGCCTTCGTGGCCTTCGGCTTCGACGAGCCGCTGTCCTTGGCGGTGTCCGACTTCGCGCCGTTCGACTTCGCACTGCTGTCGCTGCTGCTCGAGGTCGACGAGTCGCTCGACGAGGAGGTGTCGCTGCTCGACTTCGTGTCGTCGCCGCCGGAAGCAGGCACGGTCGATCGCTTCGAGCCGTTGCGACTGTCGTTCTTGTAGAACCCGGAACCCTTGAGCACGATCCCCGCCGGCTGGATCACCTTGGCGACCTTGCCGCCGCACTCGGGGTGCTTCTTCAGCGTCTCGTCGGTGAACGACTGCCACACCTCGAACTCGTCGCCGCACTTGGCGCACTCGTAGACGTAGGTGGGCATCGCGTGTTTCCTCGGTTTCGCCGGTCTTCGTGTTCAGGTCTTCGCGCTCTGGTTTCGCGCTCTGGGTCTCGTCCCGAGGACTTAGCACTCGGACCGCGTGACTGCTAACAGTAGCGCGGGTGTCATGATTCCCGCACCGGCACGAACACCAGCCGCGCGCTCCGCCCGTGCACACCTGCACCAGCGACGCGCCCACGAGCAAGCCGCGCGAGCGGAGAATGGGTGTGATGTCAGACGGAGCCGTGGTGGCCCTGCTCACCCCCCTGGCGTATCTCCTCGGGACCTTTCCGAGCGCGTCGATCGTCGCGAACCGGAAGGGTGTCGACATCCGTGCCGAAGGATCAGGCAATCCGGGGGCGTCGAACACCTTCCGCACCCTGGGTTGGAAGGCCGGGGCGCTCGTGTTCGGCATGGACGCCGCCAAGGGCGCGCTGGCCGCGCTCGCCGGATTGCTGATCGCCGGCCACCGCGGTGCGCTCGTGCTGGGCATTGCGGCGATCCTCGGCCACGTCGCGCCGATCACCCGGCCCGCGGGCGACGGGTTCAGGGGCGGTCGCGGCGTCGCGACCGCCGCCGGCGTGCTGCTCGTGCTCTATCCACTCATCGTCGTCGGGGCGGCGGTCGTGTGGGGCCTCATCACCTGGACCACGCACAAGGCGTCGGTGGCGTCGATCACCTTGATCGTTGCAATTCCCGTCGCGGTCGCGCTCACCGGCGAGTCGTGGTGGGTCGTCGCGCTGCTCGCGGTGGTGGCCGTGGTGCTCGTCGCTCGTCACGCGGACAATCTGCGACGCCTGGCGCGCGGGGAAGAGCTGGGCATCGGCATGGATGGCGACCCCGGCACGGATCGCACGCCGGATCCGACGCCGGACGACGAGAACGACGACGGCGAGAACGCGTAGCGTCGGCGTGATGAGCACCGTCACCAAGGCCGTGATCCCTGCGGCGGGCCGTGGTACCCGGTTCCTGCCCGTCACGAAGAGCCTGCCGAAGGAGATGCTGCCGGTCGTCGACAAGCCGTCGATCCAGTACGTGGTCGAAGAGGCCGTCGCGGCGGGGATCACCGACATCCTCATCATCTCCGCGCGCGGCAAGCACGCGATCGAAGACCACTTCGACCAGAACATGGACCTCGAGGTGTTCCTCGAGAACGCGGGCAAAGTCGACCAGCTCGAAGAGCTGCGCACGCTCGACGACCTCGCGCACATCCACTACATCCGCCAGACCGAGCAGCTCGGACTCGGTCACGCGGTCGGTCTCGCGCGCGAGCACATCGGCAACGAGCCGTTCGCGGTGATGCTCGGCGACGACATCATGGTCGACGACGCGCGCCTGCTCCGTTCGATGCTCGACGTGTACGAGCGCGAGCAGGCGTCGGTGCTCGCGCTGCTCGAGGTCACGCCCGCCGAGATCGTGTCGCTCGGGAGTGCGGCCATCGATCGCGTCAGCGACACGCTGGGTCGCGTCACCGCGATCGTCGAGAAGCCGAAGGCCGAGGACGCGCCGTCAAACCTCGCGGTGATCGGTCGGTACGTGTTCTCGCCGGAGGTGTTCGACGCGATCGATCGCATCACGCCCGGCGTCGGCGGCGAGTTGCAACTCACGGACGCCATCGGATTGTTGCTCGACACGACGGCGGGGGTGTTCGGCCAGATCTTCACCGACGGTCGCTACGACATCGGCAAGAAGATGGGGTTCCTCCAAGCCAACATCGAGCTCGCGCTCGAACGCGACGACGTGGCGCCGGAGCTCACCGAATACCTGCGTACGCTCGTGAAGGACCGCGGCCTCACGTGACCGGTCTCCCGTGACTGGCCTCCCGTGACTGGCTGCGGTGACTGCCCCGACCTGATGGACCGCACATGATCGATCTGACCGAGGTCCAGCGCGAGATCCTCGCGACGATCGAGGCGCTCCCGGCGATGGAGTGCGCGCTGAGCGACGCGCTCGGCCTCGCCCTCGCGTCCGACGTGTTCACCGCCGACGCGATCCCGCCGTTCGCGAACACCGCGATGGACGGCTACGCGGTGCGCGCGGCCGACACCGTCGACGCCACCGACGCGTCGCCGGTTCGACTGCGCGTGGTCGGCGAGCTTCCGGCGGGGCGCGCGCCCACCATCGCGGTGGGTGACGGCGAAGCGATTCGCATCATGACCGGTGCCCCGATGCCCGACGGCGCCGATGCCGTCGTGATGGTGGAGCGCACCGAGCGCGCCGGCGACGACGCGGTCGTCGTCCACACCGCGGTCACGCCGGGCCAGTTCGTGCGTGCCGCGGGCGGCGACCTGCAGTCCGGTGCGCGCGTGTTCACCGCGGGCACGGTGCTCGGCGCGGCACAACTCGGTGTGCTGGCGAGCGTCGACGCGCAACGCGTGCAGGTCACGCGCCGGCCACGCGTCGGCGTGTTGTCGACGGGTGACGAGCTCGTCGCGTCGGGCGCGCTCTCGCCCGGGAAGATCCGCGACGCGAACCGTCCGATGCTGTTGGCGCTGCTGCAGCGCGCCGGGCTCACGCCCGTCGATCTCGGCATCGCACGCGACGACGAAGCGGAGATGACCGCGAAGATCGACGACGCGCTCGACGCATGTGACGCGGTGATCACGAGCGGCGGCGTGTCGGTCGGTGACTTCGACTACGTGAGCACGGTGCTCGAGCGCCTCGTGGAAGCTGACCGCGACCCGCGTGCGCAGGTGAACTGGTACCAGGTCGCGATCCGCCCGGCGAAGCCGCTCTGCTACTCGTTCGTGCGCGGCACGCCCGTGTTCGGGCTACCCGGCAATCCGGTGTCGTCGCTCGTGAGCTTCGAGCTGTTCGCACGACCCGCGCTGCTCACGATGGCCGGCCACACCGAGGTGCAACGCGAGCGGCTCACCGCACGCGCCGCACACCCGATGCCGCGCACCCCCGACGGCAAGATCCACTTCGATCGCGTCACGCTGGCGGTCGTCGACGGCCACTACGTCGCGTCGAGCGTGCGCGCGCAAGACAGCAACACCCTCGCGGCCACCGCGTCGGCCGATGCCCTCGCCCTCATCCCCGACGGTGACGGCGTGCTCGAAGGCGCGGAGCTCCAGATCCAGCCGCTCGGCTGAGCACCGGCTCGCCACCCATGCAAGAGAGAGCGCCCGGG
>JBEVLJ010000068.1:0-15451 GCA_040509195.1 Acidimicrobiia bacterium | reverse complement strand
GATCGCGGTGACCGCGCACGCGAGGCCGGCGATCGCGAGCGCGATGACTGGCCCTCGTTCGTCGCCGGGAGCGCGCGCGATGGTCCACACCGCGGCCCCGGTCAGAAGCGCGAGCGCGACGGCCGTCGTCAGCCGAGGGATCGCGCGCGGCGAGGCCATGCGCGCACCTCCTCGAGCGTCTCGGCGAGCGGCTGCCCTTCGCGGTGTTGCACCACCGGGATTCCCACGTCGCGCATCGACGCGCGCGCCACTTCTCGTTGGAGCCGCCAGAGGTGTGCGGCGGCAGTCTCGATCGGCCGAGCGTGCGCGGCCACCTGCATCGTCGGTGCCATCTCGATCACGACGAGGTCGACGCCACGAGCCCGGAGATCGAACAGCAGGCGGACCATGCGCTCGTCGAGCAGCGGCGAGACGGCGATCACGAGGGCGCGGGGCGGCAACATGCGGCTCGGGATCTGCTCGATGCTGCGCACCGCCTCGCTCGCGAAGACGGACGTGTCGAGGAGCTGATGCACCACGAGGTAGCGCTGACGCAGCCCGGTACCCGAGCCCACCCAGGCCAGGGTGCCCCCGAAGCGGAACAACCCCACTCGGTCGCGATGGGCGAGGTACCGGTCGACCAGGGAGGCGACGACGCGGACTGCGTCGTCGAGCATCAGCTCCGAGAAGGCGTCGAGCAGGAGCACGACATCGGTGCTCCGGTCGGGATGACGCTGATCGACCCAGAGCGCGCCACGACGCGCGCTGGCCCGCCAGTTGATGTCGCGCGCCCGGTCACCGACCACATACGGACGAAGATCGGCGAACTCCGAGCCGGTCGCACGCAGCCGCGTCGCGTGATCGCCGGCGATCGCGATCGGCTCGAGGGGCTCGACGAGCCGTCGCAACGTGTGGGGGCGCGGGTACACGGTCAATGAGAGGTCACCGTTGAAGGTGCCCACCGCGACGAAGATCCCGAGTGCGCTGCGAGCGCGCAACGTGATCCCGCCCACCACGTGATTTCCCCAACGGTCACACCGCAACGGCACCTCGAGCGTCGTGCGCTCACCCGCGCGCAGGCTCGTGCGCGTGTGCTCCGCACCAGTGGGAGCCGCGCACCCGCTCGGGACGTCGACGATGATCTCCAACGCCGACACGCCGATGTCGGAGCCGATCGAGAACGTGAGCACGACCACGTCGCCTTCCGTCGCGATCTGGCGGTCGATCGTTCTCTGCACCGAGCACCGAAACGGACGCGTGAGCGCGACGGCGCCGATGATCGCGATCGCGAACGGAGTGACGATCACCACCGGTTCCGGACGGGCCGTCGCCAACGCGACCACGACGCCGAGCCCGACGAGCGTGATCGACGACGAGAGCTTGGTGGTCGGAGACCAGTTCAACGCCGGACGGCGTCTTCCGCCGCCGGTGTCGGCACCACCTGCAGGCACTCGGCGATCACGTCGCGGGCCAACGCGCCGCGCACCCAGAGCTCGGGTTTGAGGCGGATGCGGTGGGCGAGCGCCTCGACGGCAACCGCCTTCACGTCGTCGGGCACGACGAAGTCGCGGTGGTGAAGCGCTGCGCGCGCCCGGGACGCGCCGAGCAGCGCGAGCGACCCACGTGGACTCGCGCCGATCTCGACGCCGGGCTGCTCGCGTGTGGTGGTGACGAGCGCGACGATGTAGCGGCCGATGCTCTCGGAGACGTACACGCGCTCGACCGCGCGTTGCATCGCGGTGAACTCGTCGCGGTCGACGACCGAGCGCAACGTGATCTCCGCGGTTCCGCGATCCATTCGCCGCGCGAGCATCTCCCACTCCGAGTCCGCGTCGGGATGGCCGATGGAGACGCGCAGCATGAAGCGGTCGAGCTGGGCTTCCGGCAACACGTAGGTGCCCTCGAACTCGATCGGGTTCTGCGTCGCGATGACGAGGAACGGCGGATCGAGACGGCGCGTCTCGTTGTCGGACGACACCTGACGCTCCTGCATGGCCTCGAGCAGCGCGGCCTGCGTCTTCGGTGGCGAGCGGTTGATCTCGTCGCCGAGGAGGAGATTGGTGAACACAGGCCCCGGGCGGAACTCGAACTCCGACGTCGACTGGTTGTAGACCGACGACCCGGTGATGTCGGAGGGCATCAGGTCGGGGGTGAACTGCACCCGCGTGAACGTCAGCCCGGTGGTCTGCGCAAACGAGCGCGCGATCAGTGTCTTCGCGGTGCCAGGGAGATCCTCGATGAGCACATGGCCGTCGGCGAGCAGCGCGACGAGCACGAGCTCGAGCGCCTCGCGCTTGCCGACCACGGCGCGCTCGACCTCGTCGAGGATCGCGTCGGCGCGCGGGCCGAGCTGCATCGGCGACAGGTCCAAGGTCATCAGAGTGCTCCCAGCCGTTCCACGAACCCGGCCACGATCGGCTCGGTGAGCCCCGAGGGCGCGGCCCGGTGCTCGGGATCGGGTCGGTCGGGCCGCACGACCTCGTACAGGTCCGACCCGAGCAGGGTTTCGGCGCGGCGACGGTGCCGGTCGAGGTCGACGCCGTGCCGTTCGCGCAGCAGCCCACGCGCGACATCGCACAGCACCGGACGCAGCCTCCATTGCACATCGGCCGCAGTCGTGCAGAGTCTCAGTGTGCGCTCCAACGCGGCGAGATTCACGAGCGGTTCGTGGGGCCGTCGCGCGACGGGAGCGGTCAACACGCGCTCGAGCTGCGGCGACGCGCGGAGTGGTCCGAGTGCGAACACGACGAGTGCTCCGACCAGGACCGCTGCGACCGCGCGGGCGGCTTCGTGTGGTGCGAGCTCCCCGGCGAGCACGAGCCCCACGGGGATCGCGGCGACCGCCAGGCTGAGCACGACGAGGTGCCGCACACGGATCACGCGGGCACCCCGAGGGCGTCCCGCAACGTCGACAACGCCTCGATCGCGCGCTCGCGCATCGCGGCCGCGACCTGATGGTCGGCGAAGTGGGCCTCTTCGTAGAGCTCGGTGAGCGTCGCGGCGGCCGCCACCGACGGACCGAGGTCGGCGAAGACCCGCGACAGGTACTCGCGTGGCGTCTCCCAGGCCGCGCGCGGCTCACCGAGCATGGTGAGCGTCGCTTCCATGCGCATGTAGGCGAGGATGACGGCACGACGCGGGTCGCGCTCCGAGGTCACCGCGTCGAGGGACGCGTCGACCGCCTGCGGGAGCGCGGAGGTGGCCGCATCGTCGTGGGGCTCGTCCACCCCGGAGGTACGAGCGCGCGTTCGGAGCGCGAGGAGCAGCACGCCCGCGCCGAGCACACCCACGGCGATGCCCACGGGCACGATCCACCGATCGACGGTCTCGCCCTCGCGGTCGCGCTCGGCGGCCGGGACGGCCTGCGCGGCGCCGCTCGCCTTGGGGGCAGGTTGATCTGCCCCGATCAACGAGGGCGCGACCGAGCCGAGCACGAAGAACGCGACGCCGGCTGCGACGATTCCGCGGACGCCGCTGCGGCGAGGGGTGGGCTGTCCGTCGCGCCCGAGCGCGGGCATCAGCGCGTGGAACACCAGCGGCGACAGCGCGACGGCGAGGCCGAACGCGACGGAGACCGCGGCGATGACGAGCGTGCCGGCGGCCTGCAGATCGACGACCGCATCCGCGGTGGACCCGGAGCGGAACGCCGACGTTCCCGCGGCGACTGCGCCGAGGAGCGCGACCGCTCCGGCGACGGCCATCGTCGCGCCGGGCCCGGGTGACGGGGCGAGCCGACGTGGTCCGTCCTGCTCCTGCATCGCAAGGTTCTAGCTCGGTTGAGCCGCGCCCGCCACGTGTGGCTCGACGAGTTCTCGGCGTGTGAGCGTCAGGTGACACATGGCGTGACGCCGCACACCGGGCGTAAGGTCGCTCATCATCGCTGCGCCCCCTTCCCCGACGAACTCGTGACGCGGCTGCGCGCTGCGTTCCACTCGATCTTCCGCTCGGTCGACAGCCCGGGCTATCGCAAGTTCCTGATCGGCCAGGCCGTGTCGTCGATCGGCACGTGGATGCAGACGGTCGCGCAGGGACTGCTCGTGCTCGAGCTCGGCGGGAGCGGGGTCGATCTGGGGTTGACGGTGATGCTCCAGGTGGTCCCGATGGCGGTCCTGTCACCGATCGGTGGTGTGTGGGCCGACCGGCTCGATCGCCGTTGGTTGCTGTTGCTGACCAACTCGATCGCTGGCGCCCAGGCCGTGATCCTGGGCCTGCTGGCCGCGAGCGGCCAGGCGTCGTTGCCCGTCGTGTACGTGATGGCACTCGTGCTCGGCGTGATCAGCGCCCTGCAGTTCCCCGCGCAGCAGGCGTTCGTCGCGGAGCTGGTGAGCGAAGAGGACCTCGCCAACGCGGTGAACGTGAACCTCATGATGGTCAACGTCGCCAGGGTGATCGGCCCGGCGATCGCCGGCGTCACCGCTGCGATCATCGGCATCGCGGCGTGCTTCCTCGTGAACGCGTCGTCGTTCGTCGCGGTGATCATCGCGCTGCTCCTCATCCGAGCGAGCGAGCGCACGTCCCCGGACCGTCAGGTTCGTAGGGCTGGACAGCTGCGCGACGGAATCTCCCACGTGCACCACAACCGGGAACTGGTCGGCGCGTGGTGGATGAACCTCGTGTACTGCATGCTGGCGTGGCAGTTCGAGGTGAGCGCCCCGATCCTCGTGACCAAGACGTTCGGGGCCTCGGCCGGCACCTATGGCCTCATGTTCTCCGCGCTCGGTCTCGGCGCGGTGGTCGGCGGCGCCTGGGGCGCGAGCCGCCACCACCCGTCGCATCGCGACCAACTCCTCGCCGCCGTCGTCGGTGGCCTCGGGATGCTCGGGACGGCGTTCGCGCCGAACCTCGCCGTGGCGCTCGTGACCGCGGGAATCGGCGGCGGCGCGATCGTGTGCTGGTGGGGGATCCTCACCGGCATCTTCCAGCTTCAAGCCGATCCGTCGTTCCGCGCGCGTGTGAGCGCGCTCTGGATGTCGGGGCTGCAAGGAGGACGCGTGTTCGGCGCGCTGCTCGTCGGGTGGATCGCCGCGCAGTTCGGTGGGCGTGCGCCCTTCTTCCTGGGTGCGGCCGGATGCGTGATCGCGATCGCGGTGTGGGCCCGGGTCTCAGGACACGGGCTGCGCGAGGCCTTCACCTCGCGCGAACCAGTGCCGGGCTTCTACGACGAGCAGGTGCACCTCGACACCATCATCGCCGAGACGGAGATCATCGGAGAGCCGTAGCGCTGCGTGCCGGGGGTGCGGGTTCTCACGCGTGTCACGTCCGGTGTGTCGTCTGACTTTTTCTGGCATGCTCGACCCATGACGGATCTGGTCGTCGTCGAGACCACCGCTGGGAAGGTGGAGGGGTTCGTGCGCGAAGGCGTGGCGCGCTTCCTCGGCGTTCCGTACGGCGCTCCGACGGGTGGCGCACACCGGTTCCTGCCTCCGGCAGCGCCGGTGCCATGGAGTGGTGTGAAGCGAGCGGACTCGTTCGGCCCGATCGCGCCCCAGGAGGCCCCTGGCGCGGCGCCACCGAGCGCATCGGTCGCAGCGGCCGGGTTGTCTCGTGCGCACCCCGGGCTGCCCGGCGACGAGGACTGCCTCGTGCTCAACGTGTTCACGCCGGCCGCCGATTCCGCCACCCGACCGGTGATGGTGTGGCTCCACGGTGGCTTCTTCAACACCGGCCACGGCTCCGACGAGCGCGACGCGAACGAGCAGGCGATGGTCGCGCGCGGCGACGTGGTGGTCGTGACGGTGAATCACCGTCTCAGCATCTTCGGCTTCCTCCACCTCGGCGACGTCGCGGGGGAGGAGTACGCGAGCTCCGGCGTGGCGGGGCTTCTCGATCTGATTGCTGCGCTCGAATGGGTGCGCGACAACATCGCGGCCTTTGGTGGCGATCCCGGCAACGTGACCATCTTCGGGGTGTCGGGCGGGGGCCGCAAGGCGAGCCTGCTGATGGCGATGCCTCCCGCGCGCGGCCTGTTCCACCGCGCCATCGTCGAGAGCGGCGCCGCGGTCCGGGCCAAGCCGCGCGACGACGCCGACGCACTCGCGCGGGCATTGCTCGACCACCTCGGGATCTCGGCGAGGCGGCCGCTCGATGTCCTCGACGTGCCCATGACCGCGCTGCTCGACGCGATGAACGTGCTCACCTCGGGGTGCGCCGGCCAAGGGCGCACCCGCGACGACCAGCTGATCGATGCCTACGCGTTCGGCTTCGTGCCGGTCGTGGAGGGTGTCGCGCTCCCACAGCAGCCGTTCGACCCGGTGGCGGCGCCCAGCTCGCTCGACGTGCCGTTGATCATCGGGACCAATCGTGACGAGCGGGCCATCTTCATGAAGCTCGCACCCGGCGCCGAGGCACTCACCGAGTCGGAGCTCCGCCGCCGCCTCGACGGCATGTTCGCCGACGCGTCCGACGGCGTGTACACCGCCTATCGCGCCTGGATGCCGAAGGCGGCGCCGATCGACGTGCTGGTCGCGGTGGAGACGGCGCAGGTGTACCGCATCCCGAGCGTCCAGCTCTCGGAGCGCAAGAGTGTGGGCACGGCACCGGTGTACTCGTACCTGTTCGACTGGGAGACCCCGATCTTCGACGGTCGCCTCGGCGCGTGCCATGGTCTCGAGGTGTCGTTCGCGTGGGGCGCCGCGGCGGCGAACCCGATGACCGGTGGTGCCGACGTCGCACGGCTCAACGACCAGATGAACGGGGCGTGGATCGCGTTCGCGCACGGGGGTGACCCCAACCACGATGGTCTCCCCGAGTGGCCGACGTACGACCTGCCGCGTCGCGCCACGATCCGGCTCGGCGACGACGTCCGCATCGACGACGACCCCTTCGCGGACGAGCGCCTGCTCTGGGAATCGCTGGCATGAGCCTGCCATCGGCCGTGGGCGCGCCAGTGCACGGATCTCCGAGGCGGCGAGCATCGGTCGCGCTGATCACCGGCGCGGGGAGCGGCATCGGTCGGAGCGTCGCGATCGCGCTCGCGAAGGAGGGCTACGAGCTCGTGCTGGCCGGGCGGCGACCCGAGCAGCTCGAGACATCGGTCGCCCTGTTGCCTGACGAGTCGCCCGCCCGCGCGGTGCCGACCGACGTGCGTGATCCGCAATCGGTCAGGGCGCTGTTCGAGGTCGTCGACCGCGCCCACGGTCGCCTTGACCTGCTCTTCAACAATGCGGGTATCGGTGCACCGCCGGTGCCGCTCGAGGATCTGTCGTTCGACCAGTGGTCGGCCGTCGTCGACACCAATCTCACCGGCGCGTTCCTGTGCACGCAGGCCGCGTTCCGAATGATGAAGCGTCAAGACCCAAGCGGCGGTCGCATCATCAACAATGGTTCGATCTCTGCGCACGCCCCACGGCCGAACTCGGCGCCCTACACCGCCACCAAGCACGCGCTCACGGGCCTCACGAAGGCGACGTCGCTCGACGGGCGGCGTCATGGCATCGCGTGCGGGCAGATCGACATCGGGAACGCGGCCACCGACTTGATGAGCGCCGCGGCGCACGGGCTGCCCCAGGCGAACGGCGACGTCGTCGAGGAGCCCACGATCGACGTGGACGACGTCGCGCGCGCCGTCGTCTACATGGCGAGCCTGCCCCTCGACGCGAACGTGCAGTTCCTCACGGTGATGGCCACCGCGATGCCCTACATCGGGCGCGGTTGACGAGCACCTCGTCGTCGCGCGCACACCCAGCTCATTCCCCTCCGGCTCGGTGCGGGCCGTAACCTACGCCAAGGACGACGAGGTGGGAGCCCGGATGCAGCACGTCACGACGGGCCGTTTCCGTCGGACAACCAATCCCTGGGGGGACGTGTGAGGCGGGGCGTGTGGAGCCGAGGGACGGGTGGGGACACGTCCCCGGGTCGCGGCGACGCGTCGGGAGATGCAGCTTCGGACGGCGGAGGCCACGGGGCGTTCCGCTCGTTGTCGATCCCGATCTACCGGCGGTACTTCATCTCGCAGACCGTGTCGACGCTCGGCACGTGGATGCAGTCGGTCGGGCTCTCGTGGCTGGTCTACAGCCTGACCGGCAGCGGCTCTGCGCTGGGCGTCGCCATCACGTTGCAGTTCATCCCCATGCTGGTGCTCGGTCCGATCGCCGGCGTGTGGGTCGAACGGCACGACAAGCGCCTGATCCTGCTCTGGACGCAGGTGGCGATGATGTGCGAGGCGACGCTCCTCGGGGTCTTGACCGTCACCGGCGCCGTGGAGCTGTGGATGGTGTACGTGCTGGCGGTCTTCCACGGTCTGATGTGGGTGATCAACGGACCGGCCAACAACGTGATCGTCTACGAGATGGTGCGTCCGGCGCTGCTCACCAACGCGGTGAGTCTGAACCTCATCATGTTCAACATCTCGCGCATCATCGGCCCGGCGTTCGCCGGTGCGGCCATCTCCGTGATGGGCATCGGGCCCTGCTTCCTCCTCAACGCGGCGTCGTTCATCCCGGTGATCTTCGTGCTCTCCTTCATCAGACCGGGCGACATCGTCGAGATGCCGCGACAGCCACGCGCCCCAGGGCAGCTCCGCGCGGTCTTCCGCTACGTGCTCCACGAGCGAGAACTCCTCGCGGGGATCGTGATGCTCACGTGCTTCGGTGCGTTCACCTGGGAGTTCGAGGTGAGCATCCCGATCGTCGCCAAGGAGACGTTCGGCGGTGGCGCGGCGTTGTTCGGCCTCCTCACCGCCGCCATCGGCGTTGGTGCCGTCGTCGGCGGGCTGTACGCGGCGCGCCGTCCGCATCCCACGAACCGGGTGCAACTCTGGAACGCCGTCATCGCCGGTGCCGCGATGCTCGGCGCCGGCCTCGCACCCAACCTGGCCGTCGCGTTCGTGATGCTGGCGATCGCCGGCGGTGGGATCACCGCCTGGTACGGCGTGATCACCGCCCGCTACCAGCTCATCACCAAGCCGGAGTACCAGGGACGATCGATGGCGCTCTGGGGCACGGCACTCAGCGGTGCGCGACCGGTCGGGGCACCGCTGATCGGCTTCATCGGGCAGGCGCTGGGAGGGCGCGCGACACTCATCGTCGGCGGCGCCGCGATCTTCGTGCTGTGCATCCCGCTCTGGGCGCTGATCGCGCGGCGCGGCGCGATCGCGACGTTGCGCGGCCTCGAGCCCGAAGACCTCCCGGACCACTCGCCGTCGATCGACACCCGCGAGGTTTTCGACGCGATCGATGCGACCGGCGGGGCCGACGCCGCGGTGCCGGCCGGCGCGGGGTGCGGGCCGACCACCGAGATCACGCCGACGTCGTGAGCACGATCTTGCCGAGGTCGGTCGAGTTCCCCGAGCCCCGTGGCAAGATGCCGCGGCTGCCGTCGAAGGCCAACAAGAGGAGCGAGTGTGTCTGAAAAGCGTGTGTCGGCCACCCGACGGATCGCGGCCCCGGCGGCCGAGATCTACGCCATCGTGTCGAGCCCCGCCGGTCACGTCGCGATCGATGGCTCCGGGATGCTCGTCGCGACCGACGCGGCGCAGCCCACCAAGGTCGGCGACGTCTTCGAGATGCACATGGATCGCCGACCGCTCGGTGACATCCCCAACATGACCGAGTACGACGTGACCAACACCGTCACCCGGTTCGAGGACAACCGCGTGTTCGAGTGGGCGATCGGCGTGCGCGACCGTGGCAACGTCGGTCACGTGTACGGGTGGGAGCTCGAGCCGGTCGGCGACCACGCGACCGACGTGACGAACTACTGCGACTGGACCGACCTGCCCGAGACGATGTTGAACGCGCGTCCGTGGCCGGTCGTGCCCGTCGAGATGCTCGAGCAGTCCGTCGCGAATCTGGAGCAGCTCGCGACCCGCGCGTAGACCCACGGCGAAATGGCCCCGCCGAGGAGTTGGTAGGGGGTCAGTTTGATTCGGGCGTGGTTCCCCTGTGTGCGCGCTCGCCGCGTCAGTCGGTCGGGAAGCGCACGACCGCTTTGACGACTGCGCCGCTGAGTGCGTCGTCGATCGCGACGTTGATGTCGTCGAAGTCGTACACGGTGATCAGCCGGTCGATCGGGAACGCACCGTCGCGGACGTCGTCGATGAACGCCCCGATCGTGGCGAACGGATCGCCGTCGCCGAGCAGGACCCCACCGATGTCGATGCCCCGGAGGAACGACGTCGCCGCGATCCGCACCCGGGCGTCGGGGTCGATGATCGCGCCGGACAGGATGCAGCGGCCGCCGCCACCCAGGGCCCGGATGGCCTGTTCCATCACCGTGACGTTCCCGGTCGCTTCGTAGGAGTAGTCCACGCCGAGCGGACAGATCTTCCTCACCTCGGCGACCGAGTTGCCATCTCGCGATGCCGTGACGGTGTGCGTCGCGCCGAACTCGGTGGCCAACGCGAGCCTCGACTCGTGGAGGTCGATCGCGATGATGGGGGAGCACCCGGCCTGCTTCGCCATGTGGAGTGCGGCGAAGCCGAGCGCGCCCATGCCGAACACGGCGAAGCTCCCGCCCGGACGGGGTCGGATCCGGTTGCGGACGGCACCTCCGCCGGTCAGGATCCCGCAACCGAGCGGTGCGAGCAGTTCGAGCGGGAGGTCGTCCGGCGCCTTGATCGCGTTGCGGTCGGTGGCGATGGAATAGGTGGAGAACGACGACTGCTGGTGGTAGCTCCCGGCGATCGGCTCACCGTCGAGTGACGTGAGCGCGTGAGACCCGTCGAGCCGGGTGCCGGCGAAGTTGGCCGGGAACGAGCTCTCGCAGTACGCCTCGCGTCCTTGGTGGCATTGCGCGCAGGAGCCGTCGGAGTAGTAGGTCAGCACCACGTGGTCGCCCACCGCGAGGGTGCTGACCTCGGCGCCGACCCGCTCGACGATCCCCGCCCCTTCGTGGCCGAGCACGATCGGCTTCTGCCCGACCCGGCTCTCTGCCGGCGCGTCTCGCACCGTCACGTCCGTGTGGCAGATCCCGGTCGCGACGTTCCTCACGAGGATCTCGTGCGGCGCGAGGTCGTCGGCGACCTCGACGTCGCGGATCACCAAAGGCTGTCCGACTTCGAAGGCGATGGCTGCCGATGCTCGCATGGCTTCGCTCCCGCGCGGTTGGAGTGGGCAGGGATGAATGGCCGATGGAAGCTCACACGCTACGTCCGTGCCGGCGGGTGGCGCTCGGTTGCTCGGCGTCGTAGCCTGCGCGTTCTTGAAGCCACCGCCGGTCGACTCTCACGCCCCGAGCACTTCCGGGCCCGATCCGTCGACCTCCCTGACGCAGAACGCGCGAAGATCTGCTCCTCGAACGCGGCACGCCTGTTCCGTCACCCGCTCCCGCTGGGGTACTCCGCGTCCTGAAGGACCAGTCGGGCGGGCGGCATGAATCACAGGAGGAACCGAGCACGATGACGGTGAGCGCGACCAAGGACGATCTTGAGCTCGTCGGCACGGTGCCGCTCTTCGCGGGCCTCGCCCGCAAGGCGCAGCGCGAGGTCGCGGGCCACTTCAAGGTGCGCACCGTCGCCGCGGGCAAGCAGCTCACGACCGAGGGCAAGAACGGCCGCGACTTCTTCGTGGTGCTCGACGGCATCGCGCGCTGCGACGTGGGAGGGGTCACCGTCCGGCGATTCGAACGCGGTGACTACTTCGGCGAGCTCGCGCTGATCACGGGCAGTCCCAGGAGCGCGACGATCGTGGCGGAGACCCCGATGACGCTGTTCATCCTCGACCGCCGTGACTTCAACAACCTGCTCTGGTCGTCGCCGGCGACGATGATGAAGGTCCTGCGGTCGATCGCCGTCCGCCTCCAGGAGACGGATCCCCGACTCGCCGACTGACGAGGGTCACGTCTCTGGCTTGGCGGATGACGGGACGAGACCGACGCGGGGACCCGGATCGCCAACCTCGGCGATCGCCGTCCGAGGACGACAATCAATGCGCTCGGGTATGCGTGGCTCCCGCGCGACTTCGTCGAGCACTTCGCGGCCGACCCCGTATGGGCGCGACCACCATCGAGATCGCCGCGAGTCACGTCGTGATGACGTCGCACCCGGCTGAGGTCGCCGCGTTCATCGTGCAAGCGGCGACCAGCGCGTAGTTGGTCGCACGCTTCACGCGCCCGCGAGCCACGCACCCCGGCGGCGACGGCACCTCCGTGCGGGTCGACGAGCACCTCCGGCTCTGGCACGGCTGAGATCGGTCGATCCCCGCATGGCAAACGACGAGTCCTGGGTCCGGGTACGCCGCACGCGGTTCTATCCTTTTCTGACCGGACAGGGATTTGGGGCGAATCCGTGGGCTTCGTGCCACGACAGCGACGAGGACTCTGGTGGCGATGTCGAGTGGGGCGGGCATGACACACGGCGGCGTCGGTCCGGACGCGGTGCACGAACTCGCACGATTGAGCCCGTTCGAGTTCAAGGCCCGCCTGCTCGAGATGGCGGCTGCATGCTCGACCGCGGAGAGCGTGCTCGACGCTGGACGGGGGAACCCGAACTGGGTTGCGACCACGCCCCGGGCGGCGTTCTTCCTCCTGGGGCAATTCGCGTTGATCGAGTCGCGTCTCGTGTGGGACGAGCCCGACCTCGGTGGCATGCCGCAACGTGCCGGAGTTGCCGACCGTCTCCGTACCTTCCTCGATGCGCACGAAGGCGCCGACGGGGCGTCGCTGCTCATGCGCACGATCGCGTACGGCGAGTCGCTCGGATTCGATGACGACGCGTTCGTGTACGAGTTGGTCGACGGCATCATCGGCGACCGGTACCCAGGTCCCGACCGCATCTGCAACCACGTCGAGCAGATCTTGCGCGAGTACCTCGCCGACGAGCTGCTCGAGGGCACACCCCCGCCGGGAGACTGGGATCTCTTCGCGGTCGAGGGTGGCACCGCCGCGATCTGCTACGTGTTCGACTCGCTCGCCACCAACCTGCTGCTCCGTCCGGGCGATCGCATCGCGTTGATGGTCCCCGCGTTCACGCCGTACCTCGAGATCCCGCGCCTCGGCCGGTACGACCTCGACATCGTCGAGCTGCACGCGTCGGCGGTCGACGAGGACGGCGATCCGACGTGGCAGTTCCCCGACGCCGAGATCGACAAGCTCGCCGACCCCGCGGTGAAGGCGTTGTTCGTGGTGAACCCATCGAACCCGCCGTCGGTGATGCTCGCCCCACAGACGCTCGCGCGCATCGCCGAGATCGTGGAGACGCGCAACCCAGGGTTGATCATCGTCACCGACGACGTCTACGGCACGTTCGTGGCGGGCTTCCGTTCACTGATGGACGTGCTTCCGGCGAACACGATCGCGATCTACTCGTTCTCGAAGTACTTCGGCGCCACCGGCTGGCGTCTCGGTGTCGTCGCGCTCTATCGCGACAACGTGCTCGACCGTGCGCTCGCGGACCTACCGCCTGACGAGCTCACGCTCCTCGACCATCGCTACGAGTCCATCTCGACCGCGACGCGCGACATCCGGTTCATCGATCGGATGGTGGCCGACAGCCGCCAGGTCGCGCTCAATCACACGGCCGGATTGTCGTTGCCGCAGCAAGTGCAGATGACGCTGTTCGCCACGTTCGCGCTGACCGACGACGACGAGTCGTACAAGACCCGCACGCGGGCGATCGTGAACCGTCGCCTTGCGCGCCTGTACGAGGGCATGGAGATTCCGCTCTCACCCGACGTGTTGCGCGCTGGCTACTACGCGGAGATCGACCTCATGGGCTGGGCACTCGAGCGCTACGGCACGGAGTTCGCGTCCTGGCTCGGCGACGCCCACGCGCCCATCGACCCAGTCGTGCGCCTCGCCGAGGCCGAGGGAGTGGTCCTGCTGCACGGCGGCGGGTTCGAAGGTCCACTCTGGTCGGTGCGCGTGTCGCTCGCGAACCTCGACGACGACTCCTACCAAACTGTCGGCGCGGCCATCCGCGGGGTTTTCGACAGCTACGTCGAAGAGTGGAAACAGGTGGCGTCGTGAGCCGCCGACCCGGCGACACGCGTGTCCCGCTCGCGCGCCGCGACGACCCCACTACCGTACGGACCCTCAGGACCCGGTTTGACCCGGACGCCGAGACTGCAGGCCGGTGTCCGGCCCTTCTCCAGGAGCAGCACCGCCCATGAGCGCGACCCCCGAGAGCCTCACGCCGCCGGCCACCGCCTCCCTCACGCTCACGCCGCCGACTCCGGTCGCTGCCGTCCCGCCGACGCAGGCCGAGGCGATGGTGCCGATCGACCCCGCCGTCGTGCCCGCGCTCGACAGCAAGGTCGACGAATACGTCGAGTCGATCGTCACGCTCGACACGCACTCGCCGGAGTTCGCGACGAAGGCGGGCGACGTCCGCTCGATGGGCGACGACGACATTCGCGCCGCGGCCGACACCTCGAACCGACTCCTCTCGTCGCCGGTCCGCGCGATGCAGGGCGGACCGCTCAGCGAAGGCGGGAAGGTCGCGGCCACGTTGCTCGACCTGCGCCGAACGATCGAGGACCTCGACCCGAAGCAGGCGACGGGCGTCAAGAAGTTGCTCGGGATGATCCCGTTCGGCGACAAGATCGTCGACTACTTCCGCAAGTACGAGAGCGCGCAGTCGCACCTCGACGGGATCATCAAGGCGCTCTACGACGGCCAAGACGAACTGCGTCTCGACAACGCCGCGCTGGAGCAGGAGAAGCTGCACCTCTGGGAGACGATGCAGCGCCTCAACCAGTACATCTACATCGCGAGGAAGCTCGACGCTTCGCTCAGCGCGCGCATCGCGGGGATCGAGACGACCGATCCCGAGAAGGCGAAAACGCTGCGCGACGACGTCCTCTTCTACGTTCGCCAGAAGCACCAAGATCTGCTCACGCAGCAGGCGGTCTCGATCCAGGGCTATCTGGCCATCGACCTCGTGCGCAAGAACAACCTCGAGCTCATCAAGGGCGTCGACCGGGCGACCACCACGACCATCGCCGCGCTGCGCACGGCAGTGGTCGTCGCCCAGGCCCTCGCGAACCAGAAGCTCGTCCTCGACCAGATCACCGCGCTCAACACGACGACGTCGAAGCTGATCGAGTCGACGTCTGAGCTTCTCGCGACGCAGAGCGTCGACATCAACAAACAGGCCGCGTCGGCCACCGTCGGGATCGAGTCGCTGCAGACCGCCTTCGCGAACATCTACCAGTCGATGGACGCGCTCGACACGTTCAAGGTCGAAGCGCTCGACGCGATGAGCCAGACCGTCACCGCGCTCGAGACCGAGATCGGCAAGTCGCAGGCGTACCTGCAACGCGTGCGCGCGGCAGACGTGCGGGGATCCGCGCCCGAGCACGACGTCCTCGACCAGATCACCGCGCTCAACACGACGACCTCGAAGCTGATCGAGTCGACCTCGCAGCTGCTGGCGACCCAGAGCGTAGACATCAACAAGCAGGCGGCGTCGACGACGATCAGCATCGAGTCGCTCCGCACCGCGTTCAGCAACATCTACCAGTCTATGGACGCGATCGACACGTTCAAGACGCAGGCCCTGGACTCCATGGCGCAGACCGTCACTGCGCTCGAGACC
>JBEVLJ010000067.1:0-9145 GCA_040509195.1 Acidimicrobiia bacterium | reverse complement strand
GGTGGACTGCCGCCGTCCGACTCACGACGGCAGTCCACCCCAGTGGCAGACAAGAGACGTACTCAGCTCTTCGGGATGTCGCCGACCACACCCTTGACGAACACGTCGGTCGCTTCGATCTGCGCGTACGTCGGCACCACGCCCGCCGCGAAGATCACCTTGCCGTCCTGCGCGACGACCGGGCCGGCGAACGGCGAACCGTCCGTGGAGATCGTCTTCTTGTCGGCCGCGATCGTCGCCTTGTCCTTCGCGGTGATCATCGAGCCGAACTTCGACTGCACGAACGGGTTCTCACCGGTCTTGTAGCCGACCCGGTAGTTCGCGTTGTATTTGCTTCCCGTGAAGTCGCCGGCGAGCGCCGTCTTCACGATGTCGGTGTAGAGATCGCCCCACGCCCACTGGGAACCGGCGACCCAACCCTTCGGAGCCAACTTCGAAGCATCGGCGTGGTAGCCGACCGTCATCTTGCCGGCCGCTTCCGTGGTCTTGATCACGGTCGACGTGCAGTCCTGGTGCTGGGTGATCACGTCGACACCCTGGCCGAGAAGGCTCTTGGTGGCTTCGGCTTGCGCTGCCGGGTCGCACCACGACGACGTGTTGACCGTGTAGGTCTTCGCCTTCGGGTTCACCGACTGTGCACCGAGCTCGAACGCGTTGATGTTGTTGATGGTCTGCGGGATCGGGAACGCGTACACGTAACCGAGCTTGTCGCTCTTCGTGGCCATGCCGGCCGCGACGCCCGCGAGATACACCGGCTCGTACACCGTGCCGAAGAACGTGCCCTCGTTCGGCGTGATGGTGCCTTCGATGAAGTTGCCCTGCTGCACGACGGCCACCTCAGGGTGCGCCTTTGCAACCTTCTCTGCCGCGTCGAGGTGTCCGTAGCTCGTGGCGAAGATGATCTTGGCGCCGCGGTCGATCATCCCTTCCATCACGCGTGCCGCGCTGTCATCCTCGGGAACGTTCTCCGCGGTCAACACCTTGAGCTTGGGGAACGCCTTCTGCACCGCCTGCGACCCTTGGTACGCAGCCTGGTTGTAGCCGAAGTCGTCCTTGGGTCCGACGAAGATGAATCCGACGGCCTTGCTGTCCTGCCCGGGTGCCGCATCGGTGGCGGCACTGACCGCGGCGGCACCGACCGTCGAGGTCACGAGCATCGCGGCCGCGGCCACGAGCATGAACCAGCGCTTGCGCATGTGGAACTTCTCCTTGTTGTTGGGGCGGATGGTTGTTGGGGCGGATGAAACTGGACGTGAGCGCGAGCTAGCCCGAGCTCATCTCGAAGACCTTCTTGAGACCTTCGGGCGCTTCGTCGCTGCCGCGGCGAGCGAGCAGCATCAGCACGAGGAGCGTCGCGACGTAGGGCACGGCGTTGAGTGCGAACTGGTTGATGGACACGCCGCGTGCCTGCAACGCCGGCGACAGCGCCAGCGCAGCACCGAACAGGTACGACCCGGCCATCACCTTGAACGGCTGACGGGCGGCGAAGATCACGACCGCGACGGCGATGAAGCCGCGGCCTTGCACCATGTTCTCGAACCACGCGTTCGCGTAGGCGGTCGAGAGCTGCGCGCCACCGATGCCGGCCATCAGTCCACCGATGACCACCGCGACGTACTGCAGCGCCTGCGGACGGTGGCCGTAGGTGCGCAACACCTCGGTGCGCTCACCCGCGCCGCGCAGCAGCAGCCCCCAGCGCGTGCGGAAGAGCACCCACCAGATCAGCGGCACCATGAAGTACGACAGGTACGTGAGTGGGTCGGCCTTGAAGAAGATGTCACCGATCCACGGGATCGACGACAACAGCGGCACTTCCCAGATCTTGAACGGCGTGATGATCTCGTCGACGTACGCGGCACCGAACAGCGACGTGATGCCGAGCGCGAGGAACAGGATCACCAGGCCGGTCGCGAGCTGGTTCGTCTTACGGTTCAACACGAAGAACGCATGCACCAGCGCGAGCGCTCCGCCCGCGGCGGCGCCGGCGAGCGCGCCGATCCACGGGTTGCCGCTCGCCGCGTTCGCTGCATATGCCGCGAGCGCGCCGCAGAGCATGCTGCCCTCGATGCCGAGGTTCACCACGCCGGCGCGTTCCGACACCGTCTCGCCGAGACCGGCGTAGAGGATGGAGGTGCCACCGCGCACCCCACCGGTCATGAGCTCGAGTCCGAGATTCATTCCCGTCGCCCCTTCACGAGGTGGTCCTTCATGCCGCGACTGCCTTCCGTTTGCCGCCCCAGCCGAAGACGCCGAGCAGCACGAGGGCCATGAGCACGTTCACCGACGCCGCAGGAAGCGCAGAGTCGAGTTGCAAGCTGTCGCCGCCGACGGCGATCGCCGCGAGCAACGTGGCCGCGAGTGCGACCCGGATCGGGTGATGTCGAGCCAGCCAGCTGGCGAGGAACCCGATGTAGCCGTACGTGAGGAGGTAGCCGGGTCGCAGCTTGTGCTCCACGCCCGCGAGCTGGGTGAACCCGCCGAGCCCGGCGAGCGCACCGCCGACGAGCATCGCGCTGAGCAGCAGCAGCCCCACCTTGAGGCCGGCCTGACGCGCCGCTTCCGGGTTGCCGCCGACCACCGAGAGCTTGAAGCCCCACGACGTGCGCGTGAGCGCGAACCACACGAGTCCGGTCGCAACGATCGCCAACACGAACCCGAGGTGCACCGACGAGTTGCCGATCAGTGGGAGTTGCTCGTTGGTGGGCACCGGCGCGGTCGCGGGCTGGCCGGAACCGTGCGGGTCCTTCCACGCGTCGTAGATCAGGAACAACATCACGTCGACGGCGACGTAGTTGAGCAACAGCGTGCTCACCGCTTCGTTGATGTCGAACTTCAACTTCAACAACGCCGCGATGCCGGCGAAGAGCGCGCCACCGACGATCCCGCCGAGTGCCATCAGCGGGAGTGCGAGACCGATCGGCAGCCCGGTGCCGAGCCATTGCACGACGGCCGCGCCGCCGACGCCACCCATCACCAACTGGCCCTCACCACCGACGTTCACGAGCCCGGCTCGGGCCGGGACCGTCACCGCGAGCGCCGCGAAGATCAGTGGCGTGGCTTTCACCAGGATCTGCTCGATCGAGTCGGAGCTCTGGAGCGTCGATTCCCACATCGAGCGGTAGGCATCGATGGGGTTCGCGCCCTTCATCTGCATGAAGGCGCCGAAGATCACGATGGCGCCGCCGACCGCGACGAGCGTTCGGCCCAGCGCGGTGGCGATCTTGCGCCAGTTCGGACCGCGGCGCGGGGCCACCTCGGGAACTGCCTGCGGCGTGGGTGTCGGCGCGGGCGGTGGGCTCAGCGTGGCCGTCATACCGCGATCTCCTTTTCCGGATCGGGCTCGTCTTCGGGTGTCTCGTGCCCGAGGTCTTCGTGATCGGCCGCGTCCTCGATCGCCGAGAGGGCACCGAACTCGCCGGCGTTCGGGTCGACGATCGGGTCGGGATGATCGGTGCCGAGCATCAGCCGACCGATCTCGAACACGTCGGTCTCGTTCGGATCGACGATTCCGGTGATGTGACCGTTGTGCAGCACGGCGATGCGATCCGACAGGTCCATCAACTCGTCGAGGTCCTCGGAGATCACCACGACACCGGCACCGGCCTCGCGTCGTTCGAGCAGGAGCTCTTGCGTACGTCGAGTCGTCGCGATGTCGAGACCGCGGCTCGGGTAGGCGGCGACGAGCACGTCGCACTCGTCGGCGCTGAACGCGCGCCCGAGGATGACGCGTTGGATGTTCCCGCCCGAGAGCGACGCCATCTCGCGCTCCGGTGCGGCCATGCGCAACCCGGTCGCCTCACTGATCTCTTTGCTGCGGCGGCGCACCGTCTTCCAGTCGATGCCGAGTCCGCGTCGGAATGCCTTGAGGTTGCCGAGCGCCACGTGCGCGGCCACGTCCATGCCCGGCACCACCGACTCTTCGACCGGGTCCTCCGGCACCCCGACCACCCCGGCGTCGCGCGCCGCGAGCGCGCTCTGCTTGCGCACCTCGTCGCCCGCGACTTCGATCGCGCCGCCCTGCAGGGGGACGAGGCCGAGAATCGCGTTGTACAACGCGAGTTGGCCGTTGCCGGCCACGCCCGCGATGCCCACGAGCTCGCCGCGGTGCACCGTGAGGTCGGCGTTGCTCAGCGCGGGCTCGTCGCCATGACCCTTCACGCTCACGCTGCGCAGCACGAGCGCCGGCGTGAGCGTGGTGTCGGGTGCTGGTCGCGTCGAGGGCAAGCGCGGCACGCGTTGGCCGACCATCGCTTCCACCAACTCGTCGTCGGTCATGGTCGACGTCGCGGCGCCGCCCACGATCAGCCTCCCGCCGCGCAACACCGTGACGCGGTCGGCGATCGCACGCGTCTCGCGCAGCTTGTGCGTGATGATCACGACCGACAGGCCCTCGGCGCGCAGCTTGTCGACGCCGGCGAAGAGTGCGTCGACCTCTTGCGGCGCCAGCACGCTCGTCGGCTCGTCGAGGATCACGAGGCGCGCGCCGCCCATCAACACTTTGAGGATCTCGACGCGTTGCCGTTCGCCGATCGACAACGTGCGCACGAGCGCGCTGGGGTCGACCGCGAGCCCGAACCGTTCGGCGGCGTCCGTGATCCGACGCGAGATGCCGCGGCGGTCGAAGCGCACCCCTTTCATGTCGAGTGCGAGCGCGAGGTTCTCGGCGACGGTGAACGCAGGGATCAGGCGCAGGTCTTGGAACACCATGCCGACGCCCGCGGCCCGGGACGCCGACGGCGAGCCGGCATCGAGTGCGACACCGTCGACCTCGACCGATCCCTCGTCGGGCTCGTAGACGCCGTACACCAACTTCATCAGGCAGCTCTTGCCTGCACCGTTCTCACCGAGCAGCGCGTGCACCTCGCCCACGTCGACGGTGAGGTCGACCGCGTCGTTGGCGAGCACCACGCCGAAGCGCTTGGTGATTCCGCGCGCCGCGAGCCGTGGCACGGTCGTCGCCGTGCTCGCCGTCGCCTCCTGCACCGGCGCCTCGTCGCTCATGAACGCACCTCGGTCATGCCGTCTCCTCGGTCATGCGGGCGAGGGCGCGCAAGGTGCGCTCCTCGACCACGGCGAGTGATTCGTGGAGGTGAGCTTCGAACTCGGTGATCGCGAGCTCGTGGTCACCGGCCAGCAACGCGTCGACGATCTCAAGGTGCTCCGCGATCGTGTGCGTGACTCGGTCGTCGGTGAGGAAGTCCTGCATGCGCACCATCCGGATGCGCTCGTTCACGACGCGCAGGAACTCCACCAGCACCGGATTGCCGGCTGCGTCGGCGAGCCCCACGTGGAAGGCCTCGTCGAGCAGCACGAACTCGGGAGTCGCCGGCGGTTCGTCGTCGGCGAGCGCCTGCCACTCGTCGCGCAGCTCGAGGAGCTGGTGACGGTCGTGTGCGGTGCCGAGCTCCGCGGGCCGGCGGAGTGCCGCCACTTCGAGCGTGATGCGGACTTCGTAGAGGGTGCGCATGCCGGCCACGTCGGGCACGCTCGGCCGGAAGCCGCCTTCCGCGTCGCGCTGCACGAGTCCTTCGCTGTGGAGTCGGTGCAGCGCCTCGCGCACCGGCGTGCGGGACACGTCGAGTGCAGCGGCGAGGCGCTCCTCACCCAGCCGACGCCCGAGGGGAAACTCGCCTGCGAGGAGGCGGGCCTTCAGCTCGGCGAAGACGCGCTCCCCGCGCGGGGCAGCAGCCGTATACGGGTCTGTATACACGCAGGTGACGGTACGAATCCGCGATTGCCGGGGCATGTGTCGCGGGTGAACACACAGCGTCCCCGACCTGTCAGTCGGCTACCGACTTTCTGTTGCGAACCTTTCAGCCGGCGTCGGGAGCTCTTCCACCCATCCACGACACGTGCGCGCTCACGACCTTCCAACCCGCGTCGGTGCGGAGCCATGTCTGCGACTGCCGACCGACGGCCGCGACGCCGTCGGGCTGACCGTCCGGCACGAACTGCGTGTTCGCGACTGCGACGTCGTCGCCGTACGTGGTGATGACGGTGTCGACGAGACGACGCGGCATCGTCGCCGACGCCTGCGTGCGCCGGAACGCCGCGAGCTCCTCGTGACCGTGCTGCGCGTCGTCGATGCCGTAGCGCACGACCTCGGGCGCGTCGTGGAAGAAGTCGACCAGCGCGTCGACGTCGTTGCCGACGAGCGCGGTCTCGTACCGCTCGAACTCGTGGCGCACCTCGGCGACGATGCGGGGATCGTTCACGTGCAACGGGTCGGTCACGCCCGGCATGGTACCGAGCACGATTCCCGGCCTCGCTGCGGCGCGGTGGGCGCGGGAGCTCGAACCCCACCGACGCGTCGGCGCCGTCGTCAGATGCCGACGAGCAGCGTGGCGGTGTAGCCCGACGTCGCGTTGCCCGACATGGTCGGGGTCTGCAGGCCGACGCCGTCGCTGAACACCATGTCGGAGCTGAGCGACGTGCGCGCCATGTTGGCGATGCTCGCGCGGTACTCGGAGTTCGCGCCGTAGACCGCGTTGTCGGCGTCGGCCGGCAACGCGAGTTGCGTCGTGCGCAGCTTGCCGGTCGCGCTCGTGGCCGCCGCGACGCTCGGGTAGATCTGGAAGTGGATGTGCGGCCACCGCCCGGAGTACGCGGCGGGGAAGATCGTGGTGAACGTGAGCGTGCCGTCGCTCGCCGCCGGTTGCACGCCCCGCAGGTAGTTCTCGTTCGCGGCGCCTTGGGAGTACATCGAGTATCGGCCCTCGGCGTCGCAGTGCCAGAGGTACACCGCTGCACCACTCATCGGCGCGCACCCCTTGGTGGTGTCCACCACGGTCAGCTTCACCGTGAGCGGCACGCCAGTCGCGATCCCCGACGCGTTGCCGATGCTCTGGCGGATGTCGGAGCGAACGATGCCGGCGAGCGCCAACGCGTTCGGTCCGTTGCTCCCGTCACCGGGGTAGGGGCCACCCGTCTCCTCCGGAATCGGCGCGCACGACGTGATCGTTGCGGTGGTCGCCGCGGCCGGAGTGGTGGTGGTCGCGGCCGCGGTCGTCGACGTCGCCGCCTTCGTGCCATTGGACGTGGTGGTCGTGCCCGAGGCCGACGAGCCCGAGCCGCCGCCACAACCCGCGATCACGACGGTCGCGCCGAGGCCACCGAGCAGGGCGAGCAGCTCACGTCGACTGCGCAGGCCGGCGATCGCGCCCACGATCGGGCCCGTGGTCGAGTCAGTGGTCGAGTCAGTGGTCGAATCGGTGAGGTCGCTCACGGTGTCCTCCGTGTCGAGGCGGGTGTGTGGGTCACATCGTCTCGATCCCTTGTCACTTTTCATGCTCAGCGGTAAGAGCTGCGTAAGAAGCGCCCGGGGCAACGTCGATTCGCCATGTTGTCACTTCACATCGACGCGGCGCGACGGCCACGCTGCGTAGTGTCGGCGACATGACCCAGGTGCAGTACGCAGCGCATGACGGCGTCCACGTCGCGTTCCGCGTGCTCGACGGACCGGCATCGGGGGGTTCGGGCCTCGAGCTCGTCATGGTGTCTGGCTTCAACTTCCCGTTCGATCTGCTCCACGAAGACCGCATCGGGGCTCGGTTGCTCGAAGGTCTCAGCTCGATCGGACGCCTTGCAGTGTTCGACCGGCGCGGCGTCGGGCTCTCGGACCCGATCGTCGACTGGGAACGGCCGCTGATGGATCAGTGGAGCGACGACCTGGCGTCGGTCGTCGACGCGGCGGGGTTCACGCGCCCGACGATCTTCGCCTGGGACGTGTTCGGAGTGGCGCGTCGGTTCGCGACGCGCTTTCCCGACGCATGCGGCGGGCTCGTCCTCGTGACGCCCGCGCCATCACCGACCGCAGACGACGCGTGGTTCGAGGAGTTCTGGCACGACATGCGCGAGACGACGGCGGGCGACGGCGACATCGTGCAGCACTCGTTTCCGACCCGCTCCCGCGAGCCGGAGTTCTGCGCGTGGCTCGACCGCGCCGGCCGCGCCGGTGCGAGCCCGTCGTCCGCGGCGCGGATGGTCGAAGCCACCTACGACCAGCTGCGGGCGGTGCCGATCGACCATCACCTCATCCGCGTGCCCACCCTCGTGCTGGCGCGGTCTCGGAGCACGCGTCCCGCGGCGATCGTGCAGCGCGTGGCCGACGCGATCGACGGCGCCGTGCTCGTCGACCTGCCCGGGATCGACGACCTCGTGTTCGACGACGACGTCGACGCGCTCATCGCCGAGGTCGGGAAGTTCCTCACCGGCGAAGCGCGGGTGCCGCCGCCGAGTCGCTCGTTGTGCGCAGTGCTCTTCACGGATCTGGTTTCGTCGACCGAGCGTGTTGCCGCGCTCGGTGACGAGCGCTGGAAGCGGGTGCTCGATCGGCACGACGAAGCGGCGCGCATCGCCGTCGGTCGCAGCGCGGGTCGCGTGGTCAAGACCACCGGCGACGGCGTGCTCGCCGTCCTCCCCACGGGGTCCGCGGCACTGCACGCCGCGTACGAGATCCGGCGCTCGCTCGAAGCCGACGATCTCGAGGTGCGCATCGGCATCCATGTGGCCGAGGTCGAGTCGCGCGGTGATGACGTCGCCGGGCTCGGGGTGCACATCGCCGCGCGCATCATGAGCGCGGGCCGAGCCGGCGAGATCCTGGTCTCGGCAACGATCCCCGCGGTCGCCGTCGGCGGCACCACCCACTTCGAACCGCGCGGTGAGCACACGCTGAAGGGCGTGCCCGGCACGTGGGCGTTGTTCGCGGCGGCCGAAGCAACGAGCGACTGACCGCAGATCGTGCTCGCCGAAGCGAAACGCCGACTCGACGCGTCGAAGAAATCGACCGGCCGATCACGCCGGTCGACGGTAGGGTCGCCTCGTGCGCAGTGATGATCGATCCATCGTGATGATGCGGCTCTTCGTGGGGCCGCGATCGCGCACGTTGTAGCGACGACTGGCCCCGGAGCCCCGGGGCCGCGCGCAGTTGGACGTTCCTCGAGGTTCGGAGCCGCTGAACCCTTGGAGTGAACGTGCCTTCCAGCGCTGTGCCCGCGACCTACGTGACGGTTGCGATCCCGTACGTCAATGCAGATCCGCATCTCGGTTACGCCTACGAGCTCGTGCAAGCCGACGTCGTCGCGCGGTCGCGCCGCGCCGGCGGCGATCGCGTGCGGTTCCTCGGTGGAACCGACGACTACTCGCT
>JBEVLJ010000066.1:0-3174 GCA_040509195.1 Acidimicrobiia bacterium | reverse complement strand
CACCGAAGGTTCGGTGTACACGGGCACCATCAGCGACGACGGCACCACCATCGCCGGCGCGTGGAAAGCGACACCAGACCATCCCGAGATGGCCGTGCGCGACTACGAAGCAACCATGCGCCGCATCAGCTGACCGCAGCGCGCGTGGTCAGAGGTCGTCGGTACCGCGAAGGTCACGCGGGCGACCGTCGGGATCGACGAAGAGGCGGTGTGCTGCGCGCGCCACGAGGTGCTGAGCAGTCGGCACTCGCTCCGGTCGGTGCGGACGCGCGTGACCCGGTGGGCGTGCTCCGTTGCCGCCGTCGCGATGCCATTGATCGAGCGCGTGGGCGGTGGTCTGCCAGGCGACGAAGCCGGAATCGAAGTCGACGAGGTCGTCGTCGTCACCGTCGGCGCGGCCGAGGTGTTCGCGCCACAGTCGCAGGCGGGTGTCGCGCGCGAGCACGCGAGCGCGGTCACCGAGACCGCCGGGATCGCGCGGTTCACGTTCGTCGAAGGTCGTGTCGAGCACCGCGCAGGAGAGCTCGGAGTCGTGCGTCCACGAGCGACGGTTGAGGTTGTCGGAGCCGACCTCGAGCCACACGTCGTCGATCACGCAGATCTTGGCATGCACGTAGATCGGTGTGCCGTGCTGGTTCTCGAGGTCGTAGATCGCGACGCGGTCACCGCCTGCGGCGCGCAACTCGTCGATGACTCGTTGACGTCCGATGTTCTCGGCGTGCGCGGAACGGCCGCCGCGCTCGGCGAAGCGCGGCACCACCGCAATCAGCCGGAGGTCAAGCTGTGTGCGCAACGCATCCGCGATCGCACCTGCCCAACCGGATGACCAGAGGTACTGATCCTCCACGTAGATGAGCTTGCGCGCTCGCGCGATCGCTTTGCGGTAGGCGCGGCCGATGCTGCGTTCGCCGTCGGGCGCGAAGGGATAGGGCGGTTTCTTTGCCGGATACGTGCGCATCACCTGCACCGCGTGCGGACCCGCCGGCGCGGGATCGTCACGCGGAGGCGGTAACGGGTCGGGATGCCGCGGTTGCCGGGTGAGCTTGCGGGCCGCGACGCGGACTGGGTTTCGATGGTCGAACGGCGTGGGGTCTTCCCACCGCTCGCGGAACGTGTGCGCGAGGTCGCCGATTGCCGGGCCGTGGATCTCCAGTTGGAGGTCGTGCCATGGCGGATGCTTGCCGTAGCGAGGGTCGAGGTCGACGGCTTGTGCGTCACCGTCGTGGTCGGAATCGTCGTGGCGCCCGTGGCAGAGGTCGACCCCGCCGACGAACGCGACGTCATCGTCGGGGCCACCGTGATCGGGTGCGCGCCGGATGTACACCAGCTTCTGATGGTGGCTGCCGCCGCGCCGCACCCGCTCGTCGAGCAGCACTTCACCGCCCGCCTTGTTGATCTCGCGCACGAGCTTGGTGTTCTGCTGCTCACTGAAGTGGGCTTGGCGTGGGTGCGAGCGCCACAGGAGCCCGCGCACGTACACGTCGTCGCGCGCCAGGTCGGCGAGCACATGGCCGATGGCCGTGCCGGGACCGACCAGACGTTCGTCGGGGTCGCCTTCCCAGTCGGTGAAGTGCACCCAGTCGTCGGCACGGAGGGTGCTGAGCTCGTCGTAGAGCCGAGCGAAGTACGTCGCGCCGTCGACGAGCACGTCGACCCGATTGCCTTCGGTCCAGGCGAGGCCGTCGGCGTGGCGACGGTCAATGTCGGTGGCCGGGTTGCCGCGTTCCTCGGCGGCGAGGAACCAATCGTCGAAGCGCATCATCACATCGTGCCCCGAATCGCGGCGCGGCACGCAAGGAGGGCATGCGGTTCGGCGCCACGTGTTCTGGGCACGATGTGATGATGACCAAGGATCCTGATCCGCAACGTGTGCAGAGCCGTGCCGACCAACTGACCGCCGACGAGCTCAAGGTCGGCAGCGACGACCCGGAAGCGCAGGCCGAGGAGATCCTCCTCGAGTCCGACGAGCGCACCGACAATCGGGTGTCGCCACCCGGTCAGCCGGTGGAGCACCGAACCTCCGAAGACACGGTCGACACCACCGACTGACCGCATCGAGTACGTGTACTCCGGGCGCGTTCGAGCCGGAAAGTCAGTCCGACTCGTTGATCATGCGCGACACCAGCTGGCGCGAGATGCCCCATCGCCGGGCGATGTCGCTGGCCGACATCCCTTCGGCTCTGAGCAGCTGAAACAAGAGACGCTGGGACCGGTGACGCGCGCGCTCGAACTCAACGAGGGCCGTGGAGAGGGAAGCTCGCAACGCCGCCGGATCGAACAGGTCGGCGAAGTCGCTGACGTCGCCATCTTGCACGACGTGATCTCGAACGATCGACAGGGTCGACGCTCCGGCGGCCAGAGCTTCGTGGAGTTGGTCCCTGCTCGCACCGAGGATCTCGAGCGCGCGCAGGTACTCGCGTCGCAGCCGGCGGATGGTGGCGGTTCCCGCACGTGGGCTTGGGGTCGTCATGATCCTCGTGGATCGGGGGGGAAGGATCCGGTGCCGAATCTCGTCGCATCCTCGCACATGCGCACGCGGTCCGGCGGCGGACGTTCGTTCGAAGCCGGTCAGGTGATGTTGAACGTCGAGCTCGTCGCCGAGGTGAGACCACCGACGCTGGCGGTGACGCGGTAGGCAGTGCCGGCGAGGTTGATTCGACACCCCGCGAACGTCGCGACTCCTGCCACCGCCGCCTGCGGGTTCCCGGTGCACGTCAACGTTGCACCGCTCGTGCCCGTGTCCGAGGTGATCGTCAACGTCACGCTTGCAGTGCTCGACGTCACCGTGTTGCCGAACGCGTCTTGCACCGTCACCTTCGGCTGCACCGACCACGCGGTGTTGCGCACGCCTCCATTTGGTTGCTGCGTGAACGCGACCGACGATGCTGCGGCGGCGCTGACCGTCAACGTCGACCTCGTCGCGCTCGTGAGCCCCGCGCTCGATGCGACCAGCGTGTATCCCGTGCCGGCCTTGTTGATCGACAGGGCGGGAAACGTGGCCACGCCGTTCGTCGCGTTGACTGACACGGGTCCCGACAGGGTCCCACCACCCGGGTTCGTGCCGATCGCGATGGCAATCGGCGCGCCGCTCGATGTGACCACGTTGCTGCCCGCGTCCTGGATCGTTGCGACCACCGCCGGGCTGATGGCCACCCCGGCGACGACGGAGGTCGG
>JBEVLJ010000065.1:0-4316 GCA_040509195.1 Acidimicrobiia bacterium | reverse complement strand
GCGTGGGCGATCCGCAAGCTCAACCCGTTCTTCCAGATCGAATCGCTGCGAACCTTCAACGAGAAGTTCTCGCCCGAGTGGTTGCCGCGTTCGATCGTGTACGCCGATGCAGCCGACCTACCGCGCCTCGGGTTGTTGTACGCGGGCATCGAGGGATTCCTCGCCGTCCCGGTGTTGCGCAACCTGTTCGTGCCGAAGCCGGTGGGTGGCGTGCACTCCCCCGACGAAGGGCTCATCGGCGCGACGTCGGGTGCGGTGGCCACGTCGACCTCGGTGGCGTGACGCGCAAGATCGTCGCGACGCTCGTCGCGATGGGTGTGGTCGGCGTGCTCGCATCGTGCACCGGGCGTGCATCGTTCGGTGACGAGACGTTCGCCGATGTGGAACGCGTGCTCGAACGGGGCGAGCTCGAGATCTGCTCGCACACCAACCATCCCGACGGCCTGGCCAACCAGGCCACCGCGAGCCGCACGTACGTGGTCGCGCTCGACTGCGACGGTGACGACACCGTGCGCATGGTCGTCGATCGCTTCGACGACGCCGTCGATCGCGACGCCGCGGCGCAGCAGTTCGAAGTTGCGCTGCGACCGCGCGGTGACGGCGCGGTGTGGACGTACGGACCGTTCACGGTGTTCGCCAACGGCGGGCGCGACGACGCGGTGATGGACGCGCTCACCGCGTCGCTCGACCAGGTGGGTGCTCGGTGAGGAAGCGCGTCGGCGCGCGGAAGGCGAGGAAGGCCGTCGGGCTCGGTGTGCTCGCGCTCGCCGGCATCGACATGGCCGCGGTGATCAGCGCGCGCAACCTGCCCATGATGGCGGTGTACGGCTGGTCGATGCTGGCGCTGTTCCTGCTCGCGATCCTCGCGTTCCTCATCCCGGTGTCGATGGCGGCGGCCGAGCTGGGCACCGGTTGGCCCGAGGAAGGCGGGATCTACGCGTGGGTGAAGGAAGCGTTCGGCGGACCCACCGGCTTCCTCGCGGTGTGGTGCGACTACGCCGAGAACATCCCGTGGTTCCCGACCGTGTTGTCGTTCATGGCCGCGTCGCTCGCGTACGCGTTCGACCCCGCGCTCGCCACCAACCAGTGGTATCTGCTCGTGGTGATGCTGGCGTTCTTCTGGGCCACCACGTTCGCCAACCTGCGCGGCGTGGAGACGTCGGCGTGGATCAGCGGCGTGGGCACCGTGCTGGGGTCGATTCTCCCTGCGTTGTTGGTGGTCGGACTCGGTGTCGCGTGGTTGATCAGCGGCGACGGGTCGAAGATCCCATTCTCCGGTGACGCGCTCGTTCCCGACGTGTCGCTTGGCAACCTCGCGTTCCTCGGCGGCATCATCCTGTTGTTCACCGGGATGGAGATGGCCGGCTTCCACTCGCGCGAGACGCGCGACCCCGGGCGCACCGTGCCGCGCGCCATCTTTCTCAGCGTGGGCGTGATCGTGCTGTTCTCCGTGCTCGGCTCGCTGTTCCTCGCGTTCATCGTTCCGGCGCACGAGCTCAGCTTGGTGTCGGGCACGATGGAGCTCTTCCAGCGCGCGCTCGACCAGCTCGGCATCAGCTGGTTGTTGCGGCCGCTCGCGCTGCTCGTCGCCCTCGGCGGCATCGCGCACCTCAGCCCGTGGATCCTCGGGCCGGCGAAGGGCGTGGCCGCGGTCGCGCACGACGGCGACGCGCCACCGCAGCTCGGTCGCACCAACGATCGCGACGTGCCCGTCGGCCTGCTCGTGATCCAGGGCATCGGAGGCACGATCTTCTCGCTGCTCTTCTTGCTCGTGCCCAACGTGAGCACCAGCTACTGGATGCTGTCGGCGGTGACCGCGCAGATCATCGCGGTGATGTACGCGCTGATGTTCGCGGCGGTCATCAAGTTGCGCTACACGCAGCCAGACCGCCCGCGCCCGTATCGCATCCCCGGCGGACGCGCCGGCGTGTGGTTGGTCGGCGGCGCGGGCGCACTCGCGTGCAGTTGCTCGTTCCTGCTGGGTCTGGTGCCGCCCGATCAGTTGAAGACGGGCAACCCGGTCACGTACGTGGCGTTGTTGGCGAGCGCGACGGTGCTGCTGTGCCTCCCGCCGTTTCTGTGGGCGGGGTGGGAACGCCGGCGCGGGCGAGTGCCGCGGTTGCCAGCACCATCACCAGCACGCTGACGCCGATCAGGACCCAGGTCGCGCCGTCGGCCTGGATGCGTTCTTGCAGCACGGCCATGCCGATCACCGCGGCCGTCAGCGGTTCGAGCACGGTCGCGGCCGGGAACGAGATCTCGAGCGATCCCGCTTGGAACGCGAGTTGTTGTGCGACGAAGCCGCTCACCCCGACCGCGATGAGCGCGTAGGTCTCCCACGACGACAGGAGCTCGCTGATGCCGTCACCGAACTGGTCGGTGACGGTTTTGGTGAGCGCGGAGACCAACCCGAACATCACGCCGGTGACCATGGCGAGGCCCAACGCTCGTGGCCGCCCAGGTCGCGCCGCGATCGCCAACCCGGCGACCACCACCGCCCCGCACACCGCAAGCGACACCGTCCAGTCGCGCCACGGCGCGTTGTCGACTCCCGGGTCGGCGTTGCCGGCGATCAGGAACACCGCGAGCGACACCGCGAGCGACGCCGCCCACCACATCGACGCCCGCGTGATTCGTCGACCTGCGTACCGAGCACCGAGCGGCAGCGCGAACAGCAACATCGTGACGAGGAGGGGTTGGACCAGCAGCAGGGATCCAACTGCGAGCGCGCCCGCCTGTACGAGATAGCCGACGTTGTCGGACACCGTGCCCGCCCACCACCGCGGGCTCTTCACCAACGCGAGGAACAGCCGCCAACCGTGCGCGTCAGCGGTCGACGCGACGCGTTGCTGGGCGACGGCCGCGATGGCGAACAGGAACGCGGCCAGCAATGCCAGCACCACCGTCAGCCACGTCATCGCAGGACGCTAGCGTCGGGTTGACGACGACAGGAGCGACGCATGCCGATCAGCACCGGGTTCAACCACGTGGCCACCCTCACCACCGACTGCGACCGCCACGCCGCGTGGTACGAGCAGGTGTTCGGCGCCGAAGTCGTGTTCACGATGGACAAGACCGACGACCACCCGCGCATGTTCATCCTCGACATCGGTGGCGGCGCCGCACTCAACGTGTTCGAGACGACCGCCGACGAGATCGTCGGCGAGCAACGCAAGATCGGTGGCCGCGGCGCGATCGACCACTTCGCGATCGCGGTCGACTCCCTCGCGACGCTCGAACAGGTCAAGCAGCGACTGATCGACGTGGGCTCCGACGACCTCGGCGACATCCAACGTCTCGGCAGCGAGTGGTCGCTGTTCTTCCGCGACGTCGACGGCATGGAGCTCGAGGTCTGCACCCCCGCCGCCTGACCGTCTCGTCGCTCGAAACGGCGAATGGGTAGCCTCTCGTCGTTCGCGTCTTCCCAAATGGAGGATCCATTGCCCCGTTCACGATTCCGCACGTTGGTCGCGACGGCGACCGCAGCGATGGCGCTTGCAGTGCCGCTCGCCGCGGTGAGCTCGTCGACCGCTGCATCAGCCGCAAGCTCGAGCAAGATCACGATCAAGGCCGGCGAGTACTTCTACAAGATCTCCGGCACGCCGGCGCCCGGCAACGTCGAAGTCGTCTTCGACAACTCCGGAAGCGAGATCCACATGGTCGCCGCGGCTTCGCTCAAGGCGGGCGTGACGCTCAAGCAGGTGAAGGCGGCGTTCCAGAGCGAAGACGACTCGGCCTTCGGGAAGATCGCCAAAGGTGACGGCAACGTCGCCGGGATGCCTGGCCTCAATTCACCAGGGGTCTCGACCACGAACATCGCGAACCTTCCGGCCGGGCACTACGCGATCTTCTGCTTCGTGCCCTCGTCTGACGGCACGCCGCACGTGATGGACGGCATGATCAAGATCTTCGACGTGAAGGGCTCGAAGTCGACGCTGAAGCCGCCGACCGACGGCGTCGTCGAAGTCACGATCACGGATTCCACGATCACGTTGCCGAACGGCACGCTCCCGAAGAGCGGCTGGATCAAGGTCACCAACAACGGCACGGCCGCACGCGACTTCACGCTGGCGAAGTACGCGACGTCGAACACCGACTTCACGTCGGTCGACGCCGAGGTCGGCAACTTCTTCCAGACGGGGAAGTGGTCGAGCGGATCCGCGCCGGTCGTGTTGAACGGCGGTGTGGGAGGCATGGCCCCGAACAGCTCCGCCTACCTGGAGGTCACCGCCTTGGCATCGGGCAAGTGGGTCGCGGTGAGCTCGCCCAACGACGACGACTCGACGACGATCCACACCGACTTCACCATCAGTTAG
>JBEVLJ010000064.1:0-4342 GCA_040509195.1 Acidimicrobiia bacterium | reverse complement strand
CGAGCTCGGCGAGGCGCTCGGCACGATCCGTCGTCTCGAGGTCGAGGTGTTGCGCACCCGCACCGCCGCGCACGAGCTCGATCAGTTCCGTCGCGCGCCGGTGTGGCGCGTCTACTCCCCGTACCAACGGCTGCGGTCAGCGGTCGGGCGGAAGCTCCGCGCGATGTTGTCGCGCGCGAAGTGAGCGCATCGGCCCGTTTCAGCGCGATCGTGCTCCCCGCACACGGGGCGCCGCATGCGGTCGACATCACTCGTCGATCGCTGGTCGCCGCCGACCCGAAGGTCGACGTCGTGATCCCGGCGAACGCGTCGGTCGACGCGGTCGCGGCCGCGGTGCGCGACGCGCGCGGTGAGTTCGTGATGTTCGTGGCGCCGGGCGACACGGTGTCGGCCGACCTCTTCACGACGTACGCCACGGTGCTCGCCGACGACACCGTCGACGCCGTGTACGGCGACGAAGACCGCATCGACGACGGCGTACGTGTCGAGCCGTGGTACAAGCCCGACTGGTCTCCGGACCGCTTCGCGTGCCAGCAGTACCTGGGCCACGTCGTCGCGCTCCGACGGTCGCTGCTCCTCGAGGCCGGCGGCATCGATCCCGATGCCGGCGCGGCGTTCGAGTGGGATGCGCTGCTCCGTGTCACGGAGCGCGCCCGACAGGTTCGCCATGTGCGGGAGGTGGTCGTCCACCGCTCGTCCGACCCGTCCTCGCCTGACGACGTCGCCGCCACCACCCGCGTCCTGCAACAACATCTCGTCCGCACCGGCGTTCCGGCCATCGTGGCGGTCGACGAGCACGGCGTGTTCGGCCTGGAGCCGGCGCTGCACACGGAGCCGCTCGTGAGCATCGTGATCCCGACCGGTGGCACCGGTCGACGCATCCGCGGCGCACACGAAGCCCTCGTCGAACACTGCGTTCGCAGCGTCGCGACACGATCGACGTACCGAAACATCGAGATCGTGTGCGTGATCGACGGACAGATGCCGCCCCACGTGATCAAGGCGGTCGACTCGATCGCCGGCGTGCACGTTCGGTGGGTGCGATCCGACCCTCCGTTCAGCTTCTCCGGTCGGATCAACGACGGAGTGCTGGCCGCGCGCGGCGAGTACGTGATCCTGCTGAACGACGACACCGAGGTGATCACGCCGAATTGGATCGAGCACCTCATGGTGCACGCCGCCGATCCTGAGGTCGGCTCGGTGGGTGCGCGACTGCTCTTCGAAGACGGCCGCATCCAGCACGCGGGGATCGTCGCGATCGGCGGCGACCCGGGCCACCCCTACTACGGGTTCCCCGCCGCCGAGCGCGGCTACCACGACCAACTCGTCGTGCCGACCAATTGCCTCGCGGTCACCGCGGGTTGCCTGATGACTCGACGCGACACGTTCCTCGCCGTCGGTGGCATGTCATTGTTGCTGCCGCTCAATTACAACGACGTCGACTTCGGACTGAAGTTGCGGGCGGCTGGTCTGCGCACGGTGTGCACGCCGAAGGCGCAGCTCTGGCACTTCGAATCATCGAGTCGCGGCTGGGGACCCGTCGAAGGGTGGGAGCACGACGTGGTCCTGGCGCGTTGGCGTTCCGTGCTCAACGACGACCCGTACCACAACCCGAACTTCCTGCCGACCGCCGACTTCGTCGCGCTCGACAGCATGAACGGCCGCACGCCCCGTGACCTCGGCATCGTCGCCGTGCCGCCGCTCTGACGCCCTGCCGCCCTGCCGCCCTGCCGCCTAACGCTTCCCGAGCATCACGCGGAGACGCGCCGTAGCACGCGCGATCAGGCCGCGAACGTCGCCGCCGCGCACGTAGCCGTAGAAGATCCCGAGGTCGCGCCGGATGCGCCGACCGGTCGCACCGGGTGTGTCGTCGCGACCATCGGGGCCGACCGAGGGATCGACCAAGTCGGGCGCGCGACGAGCGTCGCGACAGAACTCCAGCAGCGGTTCGAGCACGCGCTCCCAACGAAGTTCGTCACCCAGCGCCGCGCTCGCAGCACGGCAAGCAGCGGTCGTGGCGGGTTCGGCGAGCACGCGGTACAGCGCGGCTTCGAGGGCGTCGACATCGCCGGCGGGCACTGCGAACCCGACACCTCGTGCTTCGAGGAGCTCGGCGAGCGAATCACCCGCGGTGGCGACGACCGGCAGCCCGGCCCAGAGGTAGTCGAGGATGCGCGTGCGGAACGAGAATGCAGTCTCGATGTGATCGAGGTGCGTGCTCACGCCGGCATCGGACTCGAGCAGGAAGTTCTGGCGCTCGTCGTACGGCACCCAGTCTTCGTTGAAGAACACGTGGACGTCGGTGAGCCCCAGCTCGGCCGACAGCGCGCGCGTGTCGACCGCCATGCGCATCTCGCCGACGTGCGGATTCGGGTGCTTCAACCCGAGGAAGAACAACCGCACGTTCGGCACACCATGGCGGAGCTTGTCGATCGCGCGGAGCAGCGTGAGCGGATCGAACCAGTTGTAGACGCCGCCACCCCAGAGGACGACGTGATCGTCGGTGCCGATGCCCGGCACCACGCCCTTCAGCATCGGGCGAGTCGGCTGCGGCGGCTCGTCACCCACGCCGAACGGCACCACGGCGAGGAGACGATCGAGGTTCTCGCTGTCGTCGTAGACCGCCGGGTTGATGCGACCCACCGCTGCGAGCTGACCCAGCCAGAAGTCGCGCTGCTTGTCGCTCGCGCAGAGCATGAAGTCGGCTCGGGCGATCTGTTCGTTCAACACCGAGACGCACGCGTCGACCGTGGCACGCCGTTCGCGCGCCGGAAGGTCGCGCGTCTGCTCGAGCACCTCGAGGTGGAACGGGTCGTAGATGTCGGCGACGATGATGCGATCCGTGGTGCGCAGCTCGGGATAGAGCGCCATCAGGTTGCCCTGGAAGATCACGATGTCGGCGCGGCGCACGGCGGCCACGAAGTCGTCGCCCTCGGCGTGTCGCACCTCGATGTCGTCGTGCTCGAGGTTGCAGCGCAGGGTGCTCACGAGCTCAACGTCGTGCTCGGACGCCAACGCGAGCGCCATGTGCCACGCGCGGATCGCCGGCCCCGCCATCTTCGTCTCGAGCACGTCACCGGTCGCGATCAGGATCCGCCGGCGCGGGCTGCTGAGCGCAGGCACGCCGACCTGCTCGATCGCCGCGCCGATGGCTTCGTAGGTTTGGCCCGCGCCGAGCTCGTGCCTCGACACGGGATGGAACAGCCCGAACAGCTCATGGTCTCGCCGACGGCGCACTGCCACGCCTTCGGTGCTCGGTCCCGTGTTCTTCCGCACCACTCGCTGCGCCTCGCCCGGCGCGAGGTGCGCGGCTTCGAGCCCTGCAGGCATCGCGACGAAGGAGCGCGGCTCGAAGCGAACGCGGTGTCCTCGGCTCCAGAGCCTCCAACCGAGATCGAGCTCGGCGAGGGCGTCGGAGAGCGTGTCGTCGAAACCACCGACGACGTCGAACACCTCGCGGTCGACGACCATCGCCGCGACGCGCGCGAACAAGACATCGGCACGATCGTCGCCGGTTGCTCTGATCGACGTGCTGGCGTCGGACTCGATCGCGATGCGCGACGCAACACACGCGACACCGGGTTCGTGCAAGACGCGTCGCGCCCCCGACAACCACTCGGCGTCGGGCCGCGCGGTTGCGTCGAGGAACGCGACGTACTCACCGGAGGCGCGGCGAACTCCGCGGTTCAGAGCACCCACGATCGACGCGCCTTCCGCGTCGACGTCGATGAGCTCGAGCTCCACGCCCAGGCCGTCGAGCGCGGTCACGGGGAACGGTGGCACGCCGGGCGCACGGGCCACCACGACCGACACCACGCCCGGGCGAGTCATGCGCACGATCGAAGGGCCGGGCCGCGTGGGCGCAGGCGTCGGGTCAGTCACTCAGCGTTCGGCCCCAGGAACGACCCACGTACCGCCAAGGGTCATCACGCCGAACTCGGCAACCGGATCTCCGACTTCCACATCGAATCGAACGCAGCGCTGCCAGTAGTCGTACGGGTGACTGAGCGTGTAATTGTAGATCGACGTCGTGAGGTCGAACGTGCCCGGTGCCAACATCAGGCGATCGACGCGCAGATCGACGTGACCACGACCCTCGATCTTGTCGGGCACGACCTCGGCTTCGCGAGTGTTCGGGCCGGTGACCTCGGCGCCGTCGAGTCGGTGGATCGCGAGCCCGAACACGGGTTGTTCGATCGTCTCGCTCGCTTCGTAGTGCACACGGAACACGACCGGTTCACCCGTGTGCAGCGCGGCGTCGGCACGGCCGTGCTCGTCGAGAACCTCGGCGTGCGTGACCTTGATCTCGCCGCTCCCCCACCTCGCCCCGGTGTCGCCGGGT
>JBEVLJ010000063.1:0-3264 GCA_040509195.1 Acidimicrobiia bacterium | reverse complement strand
TTCGTGGTGAAGCAGCCGCCCGCCGATCGGCAGGCACTCGCTGCCGAAGTGGTCGAGTGCTACCGCACCTTCATCCGCGGGCTGCTCGATCTCACCGACAACCTCGTCGACGGTGCGGTCGTGCATCCCCCGTGTGGATGCACCGACGGCGACGACCCGTACCTGGTGGTCGCCGCCGACAAGGGCACGGCCTCGTTCTCCGACATCGCCAACGAGCTCGCCGCCGAGTACGGCTATTGGTTGGGCGATGCGTTCGCGTCGGGCGGATCGAGTGGCTACGACCACAAGGCGATGGGCATCACCGCACGCGGCGCGTGGATCTCGGTGAAGTCGCACTTCCGGGCGATGGGGATCGACGCCGACACCGCACCGCTCAGCGTGGTGGGGATCGGCGACATGTCCGGCGACGTGTTCGGCAACGGGCTGTTGCGCTCTCCACACGTTCGCCTGCTGGCCGCGTTCGACCACCGGAACGTGTTCCTCGACCCCGATCCCGATCCGGCCCGCAGCTACGCGGAGCGGCAACGGCTGTTCGACCTGCCCGGGTCTTCGTGGGCCGACTACGACCCGGCGCTGATCTCGCCCGGTGGAGGTGTGTACCCGCGCGCGGCCAAGTCGATCGACCTGTCGCCCGAGGTGCGCGCAGTGCTCGCCTTCGATCCCGTCGACGCTCCCGCGACCACGACCGCGCCGACCCCCGACGACGTGGTGAGCGCGATGCTGCGCGCGCCCGTCGACCTGCTCTGGAACGGCGGGATCGGAACCTTCGTGAAGGCCACGTCGGAGTCGGCGATCGACGTGGGTGACCGCGCCAACGACGCGGTGCGCGTGAACGCGTCGGAGCTGCGGTGTCGCGTGGTCGGCGAAGGCGGCAACCTCGGCCTCACCCAAGCGGCGCGGGTGGAGTACTCGTTGCTCGGTGGTCGCGTGTACTCCGATGCCATCGACAACTCGGCGGGGGTCGACTGCTCCGACCACGAGGTGAACATCAAGATCCTGTTGCAGGGTGCGATCCGCGCCGGCGACCTCGATCCCGGCGCACGCGACGCGCTGCTGGCGTCGATGACCGACGAAGTGTGCGAGCTCGTGCTCGCCGACAACGAAGCGCAAGCGAACGCGATTCACATCGCGTCGATCGAAGCGGCCGAGCTGGTCGGCGTGCACGCACGACAGATCGAACGACTCGAGCGTTCGGGCGTGATCGATCGCGCGCTCGAAGGACTGCCCGATGCCAAGCAGCTGCAGGAACGCATCGCAGCGCGACGGGGCCTCACCGCGCCCGAGCTCGGGGTGTTGCTCGCGTTCACGAAGATCGAATTGCAACAGCAGCTGATCGGGTCGGATGTGCCCGACGACCCGTACTTCGCCGTCGACCTCGTCGACTACTTCCCCACGACCCTGCGGGAGCGGCTCGGGCACCTCGCGCCCGCCCACCCGCTCGCGCGCGAGATCACCGCCACGGTGGTCGCCAACGCGGTCGTGAACCGGGCCGGCATCAGCTTCTTGTCACGGCTCTGCGACGAGACGGGTTGCCCGCTGCCGGTGATCGCACGCGCGCACGTGATCGCTCGTGACGTGTTCGATGCGCGCACCATGTGGGCCGCGGTCGACGCACTCGACCTGGTCGTACCCGCGGCAACGCAAGCGCGCATGTTCCTCGTGATTCGCAGGCTCGTGGAGCGCGGCGCGCGGTGGTTCGCACGCGAGGGAGTGTCGTCGTCGAGCGCGGATGCGCTCGCGATCGGCCCGAACGTGGAGCGATACCGACCAGCGGTGGCCGAAGTTGCGGCGCGCGTTCCCGAGTTGCTCACCGGCGAAGCGTCGTTCGCGTTCGCAGCCGCGCGCGACGCGCTGACCGTCGAGGGCGTGCCCGCCGCGCTTGCCGCGCAGATCGCCGGGGCAGAGTGGGCGCTCGGCGCGCTCGACATCGCGAACGAAGCGATGGAACGCAACGTGAGCGTGACCCACGCGGCGGCAGTGCACTTCCGCCTCGCCGACCGACTCCGCCTCGACTGGTTCCGCGCGCGCGTCGCCGCGCTGCCGCGCGCCGACCGTTGGCAGACCGAAGCACGCGCCGCATTGCGCGACGACGTCTCCGACTGTGCGCGCGTGATCACCGAGCACGCGCTCGCGTCGTCGACCGACGCCGTCACGACCGCTGGCGCGACGGCCGACGCGCGCGTCGACGCGTGGCTCGCGGCGCGCGCCGACGCAGTGACGCGCTACGACCGCACGCTCGATGAGATCGCCCACGGCGGGGTGTTCGATCTGGCCGAGCTCACCGCGGCGCGCCGCGCCCTGCGGGATCTCAGCGAGGCGGAATGAGGCTGCAGCGAGGCCGAATGAGGGCCCGGGTCGAGATTTCCGGCTGAAATTTTCGCGTCGGGGTTTCGCCCCCGATCCCATTGTCTGCGTGGGAGAACATCCGTAAGCTGACGCTTCTTCCCTTTCGCGCCATCGCCCTCGACCCGACCGTCGCCCACGTCGTTTGGAAGCGGTCTCGCGGCGCCTCCTACCGTCATCATCGAGAAGTCGCACCCGTGGAGTCCACCGGGAGGGACCGCGACTTCTCCACCCAACCCCAACCCCTCTCTCGACGCGCGCGCGTCCGGAGACCGGAAAGGAAACCATGACCCGCAGACCGTGGCTGCTGCTCGTAGCCCCGCTCTGTGTCGTGGTCGTGGCCGCGAGCGTTGCGTTCGCCGCCACCCCCGACACTGAGCATGCGAGCGACGCCCAACGTGACGACCTCCATGTGATGCGGCCGATCGCCGCTACCGACCTCACCCTCGACTCGGCTGCGTCGCCGACCCTGGCGTCGTTCGAGCTCTGGTACACCCGAGCGCAGCAGGCCCGTGTCGAGTTGCAAGCCCGTCAAGCACACATCGCCCAGGCCCAGGCCCAGGCCGCCGCAGCCGCCGCCGCAGCTGCCCAGGCCCAAGCCGACGCGGATGCGGCAGCCGCCGCCTCCGTCCTGGCGAGCGCCCGATCCCGAACCGTCGTGACCACCGGAGCCGGTGGCGGCGGTGGCGGTGATGCCCTGGCCTGCATCCGAGCCCACGAGAGCGACACCGCTGGTGGCTACGGAGCAGTCTCCCCAGGGGGCACCTACCGCGGTGCCTATCAATTCCTCCCCAGCACGTGGAACTCCACGGCGCAGAGCGCAGGGCGCGACGACCTCGTCGGCGTCGACCCTGCGGCCGCTTCTCCCGCGGACCAAGACTTCATCGCGTCGTTCCTCTATGCCCAGGCTGGATCGCAGCC
>JBEVLJ010000062.1:0-4275 GCA_040509195.1 Acidimicrobiia bacterium | reverse complement strand
GCGAACGGCATGTCACCGACCCGGAGCGCGCCCGACTCGCTGCGCGGCGTCTCTCCGGTGAAGAGCCGCGTCATCCCCCCGACGACGCTCTCGATCTGGAAGCCCTTGGCGCCGCGAAACGTCAACACCTGCTGGAAACCAGCCGTGCCGCCGACGAGCAGCCAACCGAGCGCACCCACCGCGCCACAGGCGACGACCGACACGATGGCGCGGGGTCGACGCTGCACCAACACCAGCGGCACCACGGTCAACGGCCACAACTTCGCGAACACTGCGAGCGCGAGGAGCGCGCCGCCACTCGCGTCGAACTTGCGCTTCACGAGCGCGAGGCCCCACGCCGTCAACGCGACGACGAGGAAGTCGACGCGGAAGTACACGAACGGCAAGAGGAACAGCGGGGTCGACAACACCAGGTACGCGAGTCCAGCGCGACGTCCGAACCCGTACGCGACGGCACCGAGCGTGAGCAGGTCGAGCACGAACGAGGCGAGACCGACGCCGCGCAACGTGCTGCGCACGTCGCCCTGAGCGACCACTTCGATGAACGCGAGCGTGACCGGCGGGTACTCCACCTCGAAGTCCGCGTACGGCACGCCCGAGTGGGCGGCGATGTGGTGGTAACGCTCCGCGTCCGTGAAGTAGGCGGAGACGCGCGGCGAGTGCTCAGTCGGGAGCGCGCTCAGCAGTGCCGCCGCGCGGAAGCCGACCAGCACGCACGCGACCGCGAGCAGGATCCGGGCGCTGACGACGAATCCGGACTGCGACGTGGTTCGAGGCGGTGCGGCCGCCGAGTCGTCGACGAGTGTGGCGGAGGACACTCCCCCATATCGGCACCTCTGGTACCGAGTTGAACGTTCAGCGCACCTTTCGGGCCCGGATCGCCATGAGCCTGGGAATGCTGGCAGCCTCTCGGTACTCCCACGCCGCGTCGAGGAAGCCCGGCGGTGGCGCCGGCTCGTCCATGTCCTCGACGTAGAGCCCGACCTCACCCATCGCATGCACGTACCGCGAGAGGGGGCGGTGCATGAAGGGTAGGTCCACGCCGGGTGCCACAGGCTCGATCCGGCGGTCGTCGGGCCGATACGGCCCGACGCGCCAGTACTGCTCCTCGAGAATGTGGTCGTCGATCCAACCACTGCCGGGGGTCTGCAACAGCGGATGGTTCAACATGAGCAGAAACACGCCGTCCGGCTCGAGCACGCGAGCGATCTCGGAGATCGGCGGCTCGATGGGATCGATGTGCTCGATCACCAGGCACATGACGACGCCGTCGAACGCGTCCGCACGGGCAGGAAGCAGGTCGGCTCCGGCCTTCGCGTACTGCGGACCGCCGCCCCGTCGGGCGGCTTCGACCACCTGGGCATCCGTCGGGTCGAGGCCGATCACCTCGACGCCATGCCCCGACAAGCGGCGCGCCAGCTGGCCCTCGCCGCAACCGATGTCGAGCACCCGCCGCATCCCGGAGAGGTGCCGCTCGACCAGCGGGAGGATCTGCTCCTCGTATTCAGGATCCGCGCCGTCGGTGAACTCTTCCTGCCACCAACCCGCGTGTTGTTCCCAGAGCTCGTCGGCCATGCCGGCATTGTCGCCGCGTAGACAGGCTGTCGTCGGATCAACCCGCGCGCGTCAGTACCGGCGGCGGCACGGGCGGCGTCGACACCACGGTGTGAGCGGCGGTTCGAGCGGCTTCATGCCGACGAAGGCCGGTCAGCGCCGCAATACCGCCGAACACGTACAGCGGCAAAAGCGTGCGTTCGTACCCTGCACCGGTCCAGACCTGTCCGGCGAAGGTGGTCGCGAACAGGGCGAACGCGATCGCGATCCACGTGAGCACGTCGCGGCGCGCCAACCAGAGACAGAGTCCGCAGAGTGCCAGCGCGATCCCGACTCCGATGGTGATTCGGCCACTCACCGGGTTGAACGCATCGAGCACACCCACGAGCGGCGCCGTGGCGCGGTCGTGCGGCTGATCCCACACCCAAGTGCCGACGTGTGCTCGGAGGAACACGACCCAGGCCGCGAACACGACGAACGGAATGGTGAAAGGCGCCGCGCCGCGCACTCGTGCGCGGAACGGCCCGGATGCGTGCACGAACTCGTACAGCGCCCACGCGCCGACGGCGACCAACATCGTCTCGCGCGTCATCGCGGCCGCGCAGCAGCACGCAATCGCCCACCCGCGTCGACGAGACGGCAGCCAGAGCGCGAAGGCGACGAAACCCAGCGCGAGAAGTTCGGGCGTGAGCTGACTGAGCGACTCCATGCCGGCGGCGAGCACTGCGAGCGACCACCACGGGCTCTGCCCTCGTTGCATCAAGAGCAGCGAGATCGCGCCCACACACAATCCCGCCGCGAACACGGTCATGATCGCGAGCGCCCAACCGACCAACGACGCCTGACCGCCTGAGAGACCCCACGCGAGGTATCCCCACAGCGGACGTTGCGCGCGGTAGGCGAACTCACCGCGACCGGGGACGAGCTCGGGTCGCGCCAACAGCGGGTCCTGTGCGATCGCCGCGAACGCTTGGCCGTCACCGCTGACGAGCACCGCGTCGATGTGATCGCGGTGACCGCTGTAGATCGTCACGAACGGCACGCGTCCCTCGCCCGCTCGCGGGTTCGCGGCTGCGATCACGTTGACGACGAGCGCCGCCGCCACGAGCATGCCGACGAGGCCGGCGAGTGCAGCCCGAGCGAGCGTCGAACGCGGTCGAGTCGCTCCCGCGTCGGAGGATGAGGCCCTGTCAGACAATCGTCGGGTTCGAGGCGCGCCTTGATGCCTCAGCGCGGGGTACCCACGAGCTCAGTTGCAGTCCACCGGGAGCGGTCCGGGCACGAACCTATAGATCGTCGCACCATCGTGGCGGACGAGCACTTCGTGTCCAGGGAGCGTTCCGGCCACGACCACGGCGACAGGTCGATCGACTTCATTCGCTCGACGCTGGGAGCCGCAGGCAACCGTCTTCGTGTTCAGACGGTCGAGTCCGCGCTCCTGGCGCGCGTCGGTGGTGAGGAACTTGATCGATTCACCCCTGGCGAGTGACCAGACGCTGCGATCGAGACTTCCGCCGATCGTGGTGGCATCCCAGTCCTGCGCCGACACGATGGCGTCGTCGAGGTGAGCCCGGTGCACCGCGTCGGCCAGCACGCGATCACGAGAGAAGTCTTCCGTCGACGCGCTCGGCAGGACCGCGAGCGTCGCGACCACCTGCGCGGCCAATACGACCAGCACGACGGTTGCGAGCGTGTCGCGCGTCCCACGGTCGGTCGTCGCATCGTCGATGCGCTGCTCGCCGGGCGGTGCGTAGGCGCACCAGACGCACGCGACGAACAACAAGAACGCGAAGCCCGCGTGCCGAATTGCTTCGGGCCGAGTGACAACCAGGAAGAAGGCGAACAGGCCGAGATTCCCGATCCACCACAGCCGACGCGCGAACGGCCGACCCCGAAAGACGACGAACACGACCCCGAAGAGCGCGACCGACAGCGCAGCTTCGATCCACACCGCGCCTGCTTGGCGATCGAGCACGTTCGAATTCCACTGTCCGATGCTCGACGGCAGCGGTACGAGCGCACGCCAAACCGCTCCTGCCGAGCTGGCCACACGAACGGCCGCACCCGACCCGAAGCGTGACGAGTCGCCGATGCCCGGTGTGAGGTTGCCGAAGTCGTCAGGCGGGATGCACACGAATGCAACCGCGGCCGAGATCACCACGACGACGATCGCGAGCGCACGTGCACAAACCGACTGCCGCAGGCGCGAGTCGAGGGCGATGGCCCCGGCGAACGCGATCGCTACGACCGCGCCAGGGAGGCTGGTGAACGCCAGCGCGACCAGCGCGACCGTCGCCCAGATCCAACGCGGCTGCGGTCGCGCTACGAGCAGCAGCGCGGTGACGAGCAGCAATGCGCCGAGGCCATACGAGCGGGCGAAGACGCCGTACTCGAACGCGAAGAAGTAGCCGGCGAGCAGCAGGACGCGCAGCGAAAGCTTCAGCGGAGCATGAAACAACACAAGTGCTGCGGTCGTGACTGTGATGCACCACTGCAGCACCTGCATCGCGTGCGAATTGCCCGTGAACCGGGTGAGCACAAGCAGCGGCAGGTACCAGAGGATCGGGTGACCCTCATAGCGGAGATTCGAGGCGAGGTCGCCGACAGAGCCGCTCGCCCGCGCGATGTTCCACGCCTGCATCTCGTCGAACCACAGCGTGTGAGCATGGATGGTCAGCGCGGCCAGCATCGCGAACGCGATGAGCATCAGCCATCGCACGG
>JBEVLJ010000061.1:0-3728 GCA_040509195.1 Acidimicrobiia bacterium | reverse complement strand
AGGGGCGCCGCCGGGTCGGAGGTGCTGGCGCGTCAGAGATGCTGGCGTTCGATGGCGGCACGCAACCGCGCCGCCACGAGCGCGTTCGTCACGTCGCCCCGGGTGCGTTCCAACACCGCGCGCAACGCGTCGGTGGTACGACGCAAGCCGCCGGTGATCGCATCGGGGTAGTCGATCGTGATCAGCACCGCGTACACATCGTCCATCACGGAGAGCAGACGCTCGGCTTCGTCGACGTCGTCGGCGCGCAGACGATCGAGCACCTGGCGACGAAGTTCGCTCGCGGCTTCCGCCATCCCGTTCAGCAGGTCTTGCACGTCGACGTTGAGCTCGCTCAAGTTCGGCACCGCGTGCCCGGCGACGAAGGCGAACGTGAGGTTCGCTTCTGCGAACTCCTTCTTCGCATCGTGCACGTAGCCCATCGCGCGGATGTCGGGATGACCTTCGACCGCGTTCTCCAACTCGGCGAGGTACGCCGCCGCGACCGCAATCAGCTCACGCGCCTCGCGGTCCTCACGGCGATGCACCGCGCGAATCGCCGACGCGCACGAACGGATGGCGAGACGCGACGCGACGAGCGCGGCCTCGCGCGCCGCGTGCTTCGCGTCGAGCACTTCGTGGGCCGACGTTCCGGCGGCAGCGATCTGGCCGGCGTGGTCCACGGGCGTGGCCTTCGTCCTAGCCCGACGCCGTGGAACGGAGGGCGACGAGACGCGGACCATTGCGCTCGTCGTCGCGCAGGTCGATGGTGCCGAGGCTGTAGCTCGGTCTCGCGCTGAGCGTGGGGTACGCCACGTACGACGCCGTGGTCGGCGTGCCCGGGATCGCGCGCATGCCGCGCGAGGTGCTCACGCTCGCCCGCTGCTTGTACTGGAGCAGGAGGTACACGTAGCCCACGAGCGCGGCGTCAGCGAGGAGCTGGAGCAGGATGAACAGCGGCGAACGCGTGACGACCGCGGCGATCAGCGTGAGCGCGACCGCGCCGGCCAGGATCAACAACACGTCGCGACGGCGCTTCTGCGCGGGGCTCATCGCACCCGGGCCGGCCGTGACCGGGCCGAACAGCGCCGGCTGAGAACGAGTGTGCACGGCGCGCGGGGGCCGGTGGTGGTCGCCGTGCGTGCCGCCGAGGGCACGAAGCCGGTGCTTGAAGTCGCCGACGGAATCGGAGCGTCCTTGGTTGTTGCGGGCCTTGAGAATCGTGGGCGCGAGGAACGCGATCCACGCCACCGCCAGGATCCCGATGATCAACAGCGTCAAGGTTTCTTCCCTGTCTCTCCCGCCCGGGAGTCAACGGCCAGGAAGGCATCGCAACGCGACATGGGGAAGCTGGAAAACCCCGTTTGTCTGCTCGACGCCCGCCGTTCAGAACCCGTCCACCCTAACCCGGTGCCCCGACGAGGATCGAGCCATGTCGTGCTCGACGCGCATCGTCGCAGGTCAGATGCCATGCGAGCGGCGGGATGGCTCAGCGGTCGAGGTCGTCGAGATCGTCGATGCCAGGAGTGCGCCGGTACACGCCCGAGCGGCCACCGGTCTTCTCCCAGAGCGCGAGCTCGCCGATCGTCATGGACCGGTCGACCGACTTGCACATGTCGTAGATCGTGAGCGCGGCAATGGCGCACGCGGTGAGCGCTTCCATCTCCACGCCGGTTCGATCGACCGTGTCGACCTGCGCCTCCACTTCCACGTGCGCGTCCTCGATGCGGAAGTTCACGTAGACGGAGCCGACGAGCAACGGGTGGCACAACGGCAGGAGGCTCGGGGTCTGCTTGGCGGCCTGGATGCCGGCCACGCGCGCCACGGCGAGCACGTCGCCCTTCGTGATCGCACCCGACGCGATCTTCGCCGCGGTCTCCTGGTCCATGTGCACGCGGCAGCGTGCGACGGCGCGGCGGTGCGTCGCGTCCTTCGCCGTGACATCGACCATCCGGGCGCGCCCGAGCGGATCGAGATGGGTGAACTCCGAAGCCGACATGCACGAGAGTGTAGGAGCGGAGCCCTTGCCGGATCAGCCGCCGATCTGGCTCATCGAGCGGTCGGGCCGCACGAAGTCGACCTTCCCGATGCGGTGGCCCGCCCACTTCGTGCCGACGGCGCGCTCGATCTCGGCCGCCAGGAGGTCGTCGACCTCCACCGCGGCTCCTCGCAGAATGGCTCGGAGGTCGAACTCGTCGAGCGCGAACAGGCACGTGCGCAGTTGGCCTTCCGACGTGACGCGGATGCGATCGCACTGCTCGCAGAACGGTGCGGTGACGCTCGCGATCACGCCGACGTCGCCGATGCCGTCGGCGAAGCGGAACCGCTCGGCCGGCGCGACGTGCCCGGCACCCCCTTCGAGCGAGCCGGGTGCGTGCGTGCTCGCGCCGTGCACGGGAGGGTCGGCGAACGGGAACACCGCGTGGATCTGCTCGAGGATCTCCGACGCAGGGACCACGAGGTCGTAGCTCCACTTCCCTGATGCATCGAGCGGCATGAACTCGATGAACCGCACGCCGACGCCGCGGTCGCGCCCGTACGCCGCGAGCTCCACCACCTCGTGGTCGTTCACCCCGCGCATGACCACGCAATTGACCTTCACGGGGTCGAGGCCGGCGTCGAGCGCGGCGTCGATCCCCTGGAGCACGCGGGGAAGGTCGTCACGGCGCGTGAGCTCGGCGAACGCGCTCGGTGTGAGCGAATCGAGCGACACGTTGATCCGGCGGAGGCCGGCTGCGGCGAGGTCGTGCGCCACCTCCGCGAGCTTCACGCCGTTGGTGGTCATGGAGATGTCGATGCCGAGGGGTGCCAGCAGCTGGATGAGGCGGGTGATGTGGGCCCGTACCAAGGGTTCGCCGCCCGTGATGCGCACCGACTCGAAGCCGAATCGCTCCACGCACACGCGCACGATCTGGGCCTGCTCCTCGTAGGTGAGCAGTTCGGCGCGCGGGAGCCACTGCATGCCTTCCGCCGGCATGCAGTAGGTGCAGCGGAGGTTGCAGCGGTCGGTGATCGACAGGCGCAGGTCGGTGACCCGGCGTCCGAACGGGTCGATCAGAGGCGTTGCAGGGGCTGGCACGCTTTCAGCGTATGCGACCTCCGGCACAGTCGGGCCGGCGAGCCTTGCAGAAATACCACTCTCTGTGGTTTACTCAGCACCGCTTGGCGTTTGGGCTGGGAACCCGAGGAACAATCGACACCACAGGAACCGAGCACCACCGAGCCATCTCGACACGGGGAGGCGTTGATCCGCAGGCGACGAACTGGTCGCTTGAGTCTGCGGGGAGCCAGAGCGAAACCGGCCCCACCGTTCACGCTGAGTGAATGGGGGCCGGTGTTTTCGTTTCCGGAGAGGAAACCCCGCAATGGAATCAAGGATCGAGCGGGCACCGGTGATCGAGCCGGCACCGGCACCATCGGAGCTCAGCAAGGTCCGCGGACGTCGAGGGCACATCCTCGTCGGCACGCTGGCGCTCGGCGCGCTCTCACTGGTCACGTTGGGCAGTGGCATCGCCGTGGCGAACGGCGGGTCGTCCGACGACTCCGGCAACGACACTGCAATCGTGGAGTGTCACAGCGGCACCGTCACCGACGGCGACATCCAGATGTCGGCCGCCTCGGCGACGAAGGTGTCGCGTGACGAACTCCCTGATCTTCCCGGGGGCTGCAGCGTCACGCCGTCGTGAGTCGTCCGCCTGACGGGTTGCTCGATCGTGGGGGCCGAGCGACCCGTCCGGGGCGGGCTGGGG
>JBEVLJ010000060.1:0-7626 GCA_040509195.1 Acidimicrobiia bacterium | reverse complement strand
GGCACCGCTCGCGAACGTTGCCGCCCACTCCAGCGCGGCCTCGAGCGCGGTGCCGGCGGGCACGACGCGGTCGACCAGTCCGATCTCGAGTGCCTCCGGCGCCTTCACCTGACGGCCCGACCAGATCAGCTCTTTCGTGCGTGCCGGTCCGATGAGTCGCGGCGCGCGTTGCGTGCCGCCCGCGCCCGGAAAGATGCCGAGCAAGATCTCCGGAAACCCGAGACGCGCCGCGTCGCTCGCGACGCGAAGGTCGCATGCGAGCGCGAGCTCCAACCCGCCACCGAGCGCGAACCCTTCGATCGCCGCGATCACTGGGCGCGGAATCGCACCCAAGCCGTCGAACGCGACACGGAACGACCCGCCCACGCGCCCCGCCGCGGCAGGATCGGTGAACTCGGTGATGTCGGCGCCGGCGGCGAACGCTTTCTCCCCACCCGTGATCACAACTGCCTTCACCGCGGGTTCGGCGGCGAGGGCGCGCGCGTGTGCACCAAGTGCGTCGAGCAGACCGGACGACAACGCGTGCATCGGTGGGCGGTTCAGTTGCAAGAGCACGACGCCGTCAGCCGGCGTGCTGCGCAGGACGAGATCGTCAGACATCGCGCGGCTACGAATCGCGCGGCTACGAGTAGTCGTAGAAGCCGCGGCCGGTCTTGCGACCCAACCGACCCGACTCGACCAAGCGGCTCAGCAACGGCGGCGACGCGTAGAGCGGCTCCTTGTGCTCCGCGTACATGGAGTCGGCGACCGCCTTCACCGTGTCGAGCCCGATGAGATCGGAGAGCGCGAGCGGACCCATCGGGTGCGCGCACCCCTCGACCATCCCGTCGTCGATGTCGGCGACGGAAGCGAAGCCCGACTCGTACATCCGAACGGCCGAGAGCAGGAACGGCACCAACAAGTAGTTCACGATGAATCCGGCGCGGTCCTGCGAGCGGATCACCCGCTTGCCGATCACGTTCGTCATGTACGCGTCGACCCGATCGGCGGTCGTCTCGGACGTGGCGATCGACGGGATCAGCTCCACCAGACGTTGCACCGTCACCGGGTTGAAGAAGTGCAACCCGAGCACCTGTTGCGGTCGGCCCGTCGCCATGCCGAGCCGCATGATCGGGATCGACGACGTGTTCGATGCGAAGATCGCATCGACGTCTTCCACGACCTTGTCGAGCTTGGCGAAGACCTCGATCTTCTCGGGCTCCGACTCGATGACCGCCTCGACCACGAACTGTCGATCGGCGAAGTCACTGAGCTCGGTGGTGAACCCGATGAGCGCCAGCACCGCATCGTGTTGGGCTCGCTCGATCTTGCCCCTCGACAACGCGCGGGCCAGCGACGCTTCGAGCTTGGCTCGGCCGTGATCGACGGCCTTCTGATCCACGTCGCAGACCAGCACCTGGGAGCCGGCCACCGCGCACACCTCGGCGATGCCCATGCCCATCTGGCCGGCGCCGACGACACCGACCCGTTCGATCGAGACAGTGGGGGTTTCGGCTCGATCCTTGCGGGTCGATTCGTTCACGATGCGTCCTCTGCGTCGCCGCCAGGTCTGGTCTGGTCAGCGCGTGACTGGATGGGGGGTGAGAAGTTGCGTCGCAGCAGTGTAGGGATCCAGGTCGCCGGTGGCGACCCGGGCAACCACGGTATCGAAGGTCGCGCCTCCACAGACGGCATCGGCATCTCGGCTGAGCTGCTCGAGCACCAAGCCGCGCACTTCATCCCGTACGCGGCGTTCTCGGCGGGCGGCCAGCTCGCCGGTCTCGGCGAGGTGCTCGCCATGTGCGTCGATCGCGCTGACGAGCTCGTCCACGCCCACGCCGTCGGTCGCGACCGTCGAGAGCACCGCCGGCGCCCACGAGCGCGGCGCCGCGAGGTGGAGCATTCCCTGGAGGTCGTGGACCGTGGCCGTCACCCCATCTCGATCCGCCTTGTTCACCACGAACAGATCGCCGATCTCGAGCAGCCCTGCCTTCCCCGCTTGCACCGCGTCACCCCAGCCGGGCGTGACCACCACCACGGTCGTGTCCGCGGCGCCGGCGATCGCCACTTCCACTTGGCCCACGCCGACGGTCTCGATCAGCACCCGGTCGAATCCAGCTGCATCGAGCGCGCGCACGGCTTGCGGGGCCGCCGCTGCGAGCCCGCCGAGGCTTCCCCGCGTGGCCATCGATCGCACGAACACGTCGGGGTCGGTCTCGTGACGTTGCATGCGCACGCGGTCACCGAGGATCGCGCCACCCGTGAACGGACTGCTCGGATCGATGGCGAGCACCGCGACGCGCTTGCCCTGCTCGCGCCACGAACCGACGAGGCGATCAGTGAGCGTGGACTTGCCGGCACCCGGTGCGCCCGTGATCCCGATGACTGCGGTGGTCGGCGGTCGCCCGGCCAGCGCTTCGAGCGCAACCCGAGCAGGGTCGCCGCCCGCTTCGATGACCGAGAGGAGGCGCGCCAGCGCCGCCCGCTCCCCGTGCGCGGTCCGTGCGACGAGGTCGGCCACCGGAGTGGCAACCCCCCGCTTCACGACCGCTGCGTCACCCTTCAAGCGTGTCATCGACCACGGCAGTGACCCCCGGCGCGCGGTCCATGATGATGCGCTCGACCCCGGCCTTCAGCGTCTGCATCGAGATCGGGCAGGTGCCACACGCGCCGACCAGGCTCACGTGCACCACCCCATCGGCGTCGAGGTTGTCGAACACGATGTCACCACCGTCGCTCTGCAGCGCAGGGCGGATGACCTCGATGGCGTCGAGCACGGCCTGCTCGAGCTCGGCAGGTTCGAGGACGGTGTCGGTCGACATGATGAGCTCCGAGAGGAAGACGGCCTGGCTTCTGTGCAACCCGTTCAGTATCGCAGAGCTTCCCGATCGCGACGAACCCCCACCGTGCGACCCTCGAGGGCAGCTACTCGCTCGGGTGGCCAGTGGAGGGTCGCACCCGTTCCACGTTCGCGCCGAGCGCGGCGAGGGTGCCGGCGAGGTCGGGATAGCCGCGCTCCACGTGCCAGGGGTCGTACACGATGGTCTCGCCGTCGGCGGCGAGGCCCGCCAACACGAGCGCCGCGCCCGCTCGCACATCGAGCGCCCGCACCGGCGCGCCCGACAGCCGCGGCACGCCTCGGATCACCGCGTGTCGCCCTTCGTGCCGCACATCGGCGCCCATGCGCGCCAGCTCGGCCACGAAGTTCAAGCGGTTCTCGAACACGTTCTCGGTGACGATCGCGCTGCCGTCGGCCGTGGCCAGCAAGGCCACCACCTGGGGCATGAAGTCGGTGGCGAAGCCCGGGAACGGCAACGTGGCGACGTCGACGCCACGCATGCGTTCGTCGGCGCGCGCCCAGATGCCGTCGGCCGTGGGCGACACCTTCAAGCCCATCTCGCCGAGCTTCATCGCAACCACGTCGAGATGCTCGAGGCGCGCGCCGTCGACCGTGATCTCGCCGCCTGCGATCGCGCACGCCATCAACAGCGTGCCGGCTTCGAGCCGGTCACCCATCAGTGACACGTCGACCGGTGACAGCGACTCGACGCCTTCCACCTCGATGGTCGAGGTGCCCGCGCCCAGTACGTGCGCGCCCATCCGGTTGAGCATCGCCGCGAGCTCGGTGATCTCAGGCTCGCGCGCCGCGTTCTCGATGACGGTGCGACCCTTCGCCAGCACCGCGGCAGTGAGGAGGTTCTCGGTGGCACCGTTGCTCGGGAAGTCGAACATCACGCGTGTGCCGTTGAGTCGGCTCACCTTCGCTTCGACGTATCCGTGCTTCACCTCGAGCTCCGCACCCATGGCGCGCAGGCCTTTGAAGTGCATGTCGAGCGGACGACTCCCGATGTCGTCGCCTCCGGGCATCGCCACGTGTGCTTCGCCGCAGCGCGCGACGAGCGGGCCGAGCACGTTCACCGACGCGCGCAGCCGCGTGACCAGCTCGTAGGGCGTCTCGGGGTTGAGCGGCCCGGTCGCGTCGATCGACAGCTCGCGATCACCCGACCACTCCACACCCGCGCCGACCGCGCGCAACACGTCGATCATCACGTCGAGATCCGAGACGCGATCGACGTTGCGCAACGTGGTGACGCCCGGCGCGAGCAGCGCCGCGCTCATCAACTTCAAGCCGAGGTTCTTCGTCGCGCTCGACACGCGCACTCGGCCCTCGAGGGGAGGGCCGGACGTCACCACGAACGCGTCCATCAGACAAGCTTCGTCGGCGCGCCCGTCATTCTGCGAACGACAGCGGGAGCTCGTCGGCCGGTTCGGGGATCGCGATGCGCCAGATCTCGAGCGGCGCCACGAGCCCCGGGATGGCCCGCGCGCCGAGTGGCACCGCGACCACTTCGTCACCCATCTGCTCGACCACGTCGGCGGTGCAGAGGATCTCGCCCGGCGCCGCGATGTCGCTCAAGCGCGAAGCGAGGTTGATCGACATGCCGATGAAGTCGTCGCCCTCGAACAGCAACACGTCACCCGATGCGATCCCGACGCGCAACGGCAACACGATGTCGGCGCTGCCGAGGTGCAAGACGAGGTCGAGCATCGTGTCGACGACGGGCCCCGTCTCGGTCGCCACGAACATGGCCCCGTCGCCCCGCCATTGGCCGACCCGGATGCCGTGCTCCGGTGCGATGTCGCGCACCAGCCCCCGAAACGCCGAAAGCACCGCGACGGCTTCCTCGTCGCCCAACGTGTCGTTCATCCGGGTGAACCCGCACATGTCGACGAAGGCGAAGCAGCGGAAAACCCTCACGCCCGACAGTTTGGCTCACGGCGAGGCACCGCGTGGCCCTCAACCTCGATGCCCGTCGGGCGATGAGGTCAATCGCCCGCCGAGATGTCGACGCTGAACACGTCGTAGAGAAGTTGCGCACCACGACGGCGGTGTGCGCTCACCAAGCGAGCCACCGACGCCATGAGCTCTCGCAAGTGGTCGTCGGCCGACGGTGGACTCGCCAACGACTCAGCGGCGCGATCCATCGCGGCGACGATCACGAGGTGATCGCGATGCAGATGGTCGATCTCCGACGACACCTCGGCCGTGGGGTCGTGGAGCATCTCGTCGAACAGGCCGTCGGCGCCTTCGGTGAACTCGACGTGCTGGTCGAACGCGGCGCGCAGCCGAACCAGTGGTCCGTAGGTGGCGGCGCTCCAGTCGGCTTCGGGGTTCAACGTGGCGAGCTCGTAGTCGCGCAGTGCGGCGGCGAGCCGGCTTCGCTGCGGTTGCACCCGCTCGAGTGCGCTGCGGCTGACCTCGGTTCCAGGCATGGAAGCTCCCTCGTCGTGGGTGTGATCTCCCGCGAGCGGGAGTTCGCGACCCGAGTGGTCTTCAACCGGCGCCGTTGCCGTCGACCCCATTGCACCAGGGACGCGGGGTCCGCGTCAACTGCTTCGGCTCCGGGCGTTCTCAGCTGCGGTTCAACTGGGTTCGAGCTGTCGTACCCACTCGGCCGAGAACCCACCCACGTCGTCGAGCACCTCGGTCGGGGTGAGGCCGCTGCTCTTCAACGGCCGGAAGCCGTGGTCCGCAGTGTCGAGCCAGTGGAACGTGCGGGCGCCTCTGATCGTGCGGGCGGCGGCGGTCAGTGCGGGCTTGGCGGCGAGCGAATCACGCGTGCCGCTCACGAACAGCACCGGCACCGTGATGCGCGGAAAGTGCTCCACACGCAGTTGGTCCGGTTTGCCCGCGGGATGGAGCGGATAGCCGAGCATCAGCAGGCCGAGCGCGGGTACCGGATCCTCCTCGGCACCCACGACCATCGAGCAGTAGCGCCCGCCCATCGAACGACCGCCGAGGACGAGCCGCTCGGGCGGGAGCTTGGCGCGGCGAGCGAGCTGGGCGGCAGCCTCGCGCGTCGCGGCATCGAGCTTCTTCGGCGAGTCGGGGGCGTTGCGGCCCGCGGTGCGGTAGGGGTAGTTGAACCGCAACGACGGGATCCCGCACGCACTGAGTGCATCCGCCACCGCGGTGAGCGCGCCCGCATGCATGTCGGCACCCGCACCGTGCGCGAGCAACACCGCTCGATCCGTGACGCGCGCCACGCCGCGCTTCGCGCCCTGCCACGCGTACTCCGTCACCAGTTTCTCCGTCATCGCCCAACGGTAACGAAGGTCTGCGAGACTCGAGCGATGCGATGGACCGTGCACGGCGAGCGCGAGCTCTACAACAGCGACTGGGTGCGCCTCACGCTCGTCGACGTGGAGATCCCGAACGGCGAGCGCTTCGAGCACCACGTGGTGCGCATGCCGAACTTCGCGGCGGGCACGGTCGTGTGCGATCCCGATCGCGGGCTGCTGCTCATCCACCGTCACCGGTTCATCACCGACACGTGGGGGTGGGAGATCCCTGCCGGGCGCATCGATCCCGGCGAGACCGCCGAGGTCGCGGCAGCACGCGAGACACTCGAAGAGACCGGATGGCGCCCCGGGCCGGTGCGTCACCTCCTCACGTTCCAACCCACCAACGGCCTGTCAGACCAGCGATTCCACATCTTCTCCGCCGACGGCGCGACGCACGAGGGCGACCCGACCGATCCTGGCGAGGCCGAACGCGTCGAATGGGTGCCGGTCGACGACGTGCGGGCATTGGTGCAACACGGCGAGATGCTCGACGGCCTCTCTCTGACCGCGGTCCTCTGGGCGTTGCAATTCGGTCCGATGTAGCGTCGGCCCCAGCCCGATATGGGCGCGTTGCACGCATTTCCCGGATTTCCCGGGCGTCTGCGAGAATGGCCGGCTCATGCAGACGCCCGATTCCCGGCCCGATTCCCCCCTTCGCATCGCCTGGCTCGTCTATCGCGGCAACCCGCACTGCGGAGGGCAAGGCGTCTACACCATGTACCTCGCTCGGGAGCTCACCGAGCTCGGTCACACGGTCGAGGTGTTCTCCGGCCAGCCGTACCCCGAGCTCGCCGACATGTCGCAGCTCACCAAGGTGCCGAGCCTCGACCGCTTCGGCGGGAAAACTCCGTTCTTCCCGCCTGCGCCGTGGAAGCTCAAGGACACCATCGACCTGCGCGAGGTCCTCGGGATGAGCCGGGGAGGGTTCCCCGAGCCCTACACGTTCAGCTTGCGCGCGCGTCGCCTCCTCCAGACCCGTCGCGCCGACTTCGACCTCGTGCACGACAACCAGTGCCTCGGTAGCGGCCTGCTCCCGATGATGCACGACGACGGCTGGCCGGTGCTCTGCACGTTGCATCACCCGATCACCGTCGATCGCGACGTGGACCTCGCGCACGCGACGTCCGCCTACCGCCGCTGGGTGTTCAAGCGCTGGTACCGCTTCCTCGACATGCAGATGCGCGTCGCGCGCGAGATGCCGCGCGTCGTCACCGTGTCGGAGTCGTCCAAGCGCGACATCGTTGCGCAGATGGGCGTGAAGCCGGAACGACTTCACATCGTGCCGGTGGGTGTCGACCCCGTGATGTTCCGACCGATGCCCGAGATCGCGCGCGTGCCCGGTCGCATCATGACCACCACCAGCTCCGACGTTCCCATGAAGGGTCTCGCGGTGTTGCTCGAAGCGCTCGCCAAGCTGCGCACCGAGCGGCCCGACGCCGAGCTCGTGTGCATCGGCGCGCCGAAGAAGAACAGCACCATCCCGCCGATCATCGAACGGCTCGGGTTGGAGGGCGCGGTGCG
>JBEVLJ010000059.1:0-5494 GCA_040509195.1 Acidimicrobiia bacterium | reverse complement strand
TATCTCGAGGCGACGAGCAACGCAAGTCGCTTGCTCTACGAGCGTCACGGATTCATCACGCTCGCCGAAGTCACCGCCGGAGGCTCACCACCACTCTGGCCGATGCTCCGCCCAGCAACTGCTTGACTGCACCCGTGACTGATGTTCTGAGGCGTCAGTCCATCGCCTCGAACGTGGGCTCGGCAGCCGCGGGCAACCCGACGCGGAACACGCGCAGCTGCATCGCGGTCAGCGCGTAGAAGCCGACGATCGTCGTGACTTCGACGAGCATCGCGCTGCCGAGGTTGTCGTGGGCGTACTTGAACTCGTCGTCGGTCAGGTCGTCACGTTCGAGCAGCGCGCAGGTGGTCGCGACCGCGGCGTCTTCGATCGGGTCGTTGTACGCGATCACGTCGCCGTTGAGCACCGCGGCGATTTCGTCGTCGCTCACGCCGACGCCGCGCGCGGCGGGCACGTGGGCGTACCACTCGAACTCGCTGCGCCAGGAGCGAGCCACCGTGAGGATGACGAGCTCCCGCGTTCGAGCAGGCAGTGCGCCCTCGAAGCGCAACACGCCGCCGAGGTCCTGGAGCGGGTGTCCGAGTTTCGGCGCGAGGAGCCAGTGGTTGAACGGGCCCATCACCGAGCCGTCGGTGTCGCGGAGGTTCGTCGAGCGCAGGCTGACGCCCGCCCGGTCGCCGGCGATCAGCTCGTAGAGCTCGCGCTGCTCCTCCGTGAGCTCGGCGGCGTTCAATTGCTCGAGTCGCATGGTTCGGCTCCCGGCGGTTCGGAGATCGGGCCTGCTGGCGGAGAGCCCAACTTCGGTCCGTGTGATGAGCATGGCATGATCGCCCGATGGACGCCCCCCTCACCGACGAGCAGCGGGCCGGCGATCGCGCGCAACGACGTGAGGGATGGCGACTCCTCGCCGCCATCATGCGGCCGTACTGGGCGCTCGGCCTCGGTGCAATCAGCGCCGCGCTCATCTGGACCGTCACCAAGCTCGCGGTGCCGTTGCTCGTCGCGGCCGCGGTCAATCAGGGCATCATCCCCGGAGATGGCGACGAGATCCTCAAGTACTCGCTCCTGATCCTCGGGGTCGGCATCTTCCAGGGCGTCGGGATGGGGCTGCGGCGCTACACCGCGTTCAAGCTCGCGTGGCGCGCCGAGACCGACCTGCGCGATCGGCTGTTCGCCCACCTCCAGCGACTGCACTTCGCGTTCCACGACGAAGCGCAGACCGGTCAGCTGATGGCGCGTGCGAACACCGACGTGTACCAGGTCAACCAGATGCTCGTCCTCGTGCCGATCTCTCTGTCGAGCCTCTTCATCCTGATCGGTGTGATCGTGGTGATGGTCTCGAGCAACGTCGTGCTGGCGGTGCTCGCCCTGGGCACGCTGCCGCTGCTCAACGTCCTCGCCACGCGCTTCTCGCGACACATGGGCCCCATCGGATTCGCGCAGCAACGCAAGCTGGGCGACCTCTCGGGTGTCGTCGAAGAGACGGTTGCCGGAATCCGCGCGGTGAAGGGGTTCGGCGCCGAAGACGTGCAGGCGGCGCGCCTCGAAGCCGAAGCCGACGGCGTGCTCGATTGGGCGCTTGCCGCGGCTCGCCTGCGCGGTGGCTTCCTGCCGGTCCTCGACCTGCTGCCGGCGTTCTCCCTCGTGATGATCCTCTGGTACGGCGGTCATCAGGTGCTCGACGGAAACCTCAACGTCGGCGACATCGTGGCGTTCAACCTCTACATCGTGATGTTGATCTTCCCGCTGCGGCTCGCGGGCACGTTGGTGGCGCAGGCATCGCGCGCCACCGCGTCGGCCGGGCGCATCGCGGAAGTGCTGCAGACCGACTCCGCGGTCACGTCGCCACAGCATCCCGCGGAGCTGGCGCCCGGCGGTGGCGAGCTGCGGTTCGAGCACGTGAGCTTCCGCTACGGCGACGGCCCACCGGTCCTCGACGATCTCGACCTCGTGGTGCGTCCCGGCGAGGCGGTCGCGATCGTCGGCCCGACCGCGAGCGGCAAGACCACGATCGCGCGCCTCATCCCTCGCTTCTACGACGCGATCGCGGGCCGCGTGTTGCTCGACGGCGTCGATGTGCGCGACGTGCGCCTCCGCGACCTGCGCAAGGCAGTGGGCATCGTGTTCGAAGACACGTTCCTCTTCTCCGACACGATCCGCGAGAACATCGCGTTCGCCGATCCCGACGCGACGATCGAGCAGGTGAAGCGCGCGGCGCGTCTCGCAGGCGCCGCGGAGTTCGTGGAGGCGTTGCCCGACTCCTACGAGACCGTCATCGGCGAGTACGGCTACTCGTTGTCGGGTGGCCAACGTCAGCGCATCGCGATCGCGCGCGCGGTGCTCGCCGATCCGCGCGTCTTGATCCTCGACGACGCCACCTCGTCGGTCGACCCCACGAAGGAGCACGAGATCCGATCCGCGTTGCGCGAGGTGATGACCGGCCGCACGACGGTGATCATCGCCCACCGCCCGGCCACCATCGCGCTTGCCGATCGCGTCGTGCTGCTCGACGGGGGCGGCGTCGCCGAACAGGGAACGCACGAAGAGCTGTTGGCGCGCTCCGCGCTGTACCGAGCGGTCCTCGCGCAATCAGATCCGCAGGTGGCCGATCCGCAGTCGGTCGATCAGGTCACCGACGGCCCGTCGAGCGCCCACGGGGCGGTGCGCTGATGGCCGTCAGGGGGATCAGCGACGACGAGCGTCTGGGTCGGGGAGAGGCACGCGGCGTGCTGCGCCGCACTGCGACGATGTTGAAGCCCGTGCGCACACAGGTCGCGATCGCAGGGTTCTGCGTGGTCGGCCAGGTCGCGTGTCTGCTGGCGGGACCACTGTTCGTGAAGCGCGGCATCGATCAAGGGTTGCTGCAGAACGACGGCGCGGCCCTCAACTCGTCGGCGATCGCGTATGCGATCACCGCCGTCGTCGCGCTCGTGCTCGGCCGGTACGCGATCGTGTTCACGGCGCGCATCGGCGAGACGTTCCTGCGCGATCTTCGCGTACGCGTGTTCCGCCACCTGCTCGGGCTCGGCCTTGATTTCTTCGAGCGCGAGCAGACCGGTCGGTTGGTGTCGCGAATGACGTCCGACATCGACGCGTTGCAGGAGCTCGTACAGGCCGGCCTCACCACGATGCTCACGAACCTGCTGTTGTTCTGCGGTGCGGTCATCGTGGTGTTCATCATGAGCTGGCAGCTCGCCCTCTGCACGCTCGTGGTGGTCCCGCCGGTGATGTGGATGACGCGTTGGTTCCGCCGCGAGTCGAACCGCGCCTACCTCGAGGTGCGCGAGCGCATCGGCACCAACCTGGCCACATTGCAGGAAGGTCTCGCGGGCGTGCGCGTCGTGCAGGCGTTCGGGCGCGTGCCGGCGTTCTCGGAGCGCTTCCGAACGACGAACGAAGCGCAGTACGAGGCCAACATGGCCACGCTCACCATCGCGACCCGGTACTTCCCGTTCATGGAAGCGATCGGTGTCGTGGCGATCGCGGGGGCGGTTGGACTCGGCGGCTACTTCGCCGACCAGGACATCGTCACGGTGGGCACGGTTGCCGCGTTCGTGCTCTACCTCAACAACCTGTTCGAGCCCGTGCAGCAGCTGAGCCAGCAGTACAACATCGTGCAGTCGTCGGGTGCGGCGCTGAACAAGCTCTACGGGCTGCTCGACACCGAAGCGTCGATCGTGGAGCTGCCGGGCGCGGTCGACCTTCCCGCATCCGGCGCGATCGAGGTCTCGCACGTGTCGTTCGGCTACGCCGACGGCCCCGACGTGCTGCGCGACGTGTCGCTCGCGATCGCGCCGGGCGAGCGGCTCGCGCTGGTCGGTCCCACCGGCGCCGGCAAGAGCACATTGGCCAAACTCGTGGCGCGCTTCTACGACCCGCGTTCGGGTGAGGTGTCGATGGGCGGCGTCGATCTGCGTGACGCGACGTTCTCGTCGTTGCGTCATCGCATCGTGGTCGTGCCGCAGGAAGGGTTCCTCTTCGCGGGCACCGTGCGCGACAACATCCGCATCGCACGCTCCTCCGCCACCGATGACGAGGTCGCGGCCGCGGTCGACGCCATCGGCCTGGGTGACCGGTTCCGGGCACTGCCCGACGGTCTCGACACCGAAGTCCGCGAACGCGGGTCGCGCCTGTCGGCGGGCGAGCGCCAACTCGTGTCGCTGTCACGCGCCGCACTCGCCGACCCCGCGATCCTCGTGCTCGACGAAGCCACGTCGAACCTCGACCCCGGCACCGAGCACATCGTCGAGCGCGCACTCGAGGTGCTCACCGAGGGCCGCACCGTGGTGGTCGTCGCGCACCGCCTCAGCACCGCGGCGCGCGCGGATCGCGTCGGTGTGGTCGACGTCGGTGGGCTCGCCGAGCTCGGTTCCCACGACGAGCTCGTGGCGTTGGGCGGTCGCTACGCCGCGCTGTTCGCGTCGTGGACCGCGGCCGGCCGTTCGCCCGCCGGCATCCAGAACGCCAGCGCCGAGGATTAGCCCAACAGCTTCGACGCGGTGACGGTCTGCAGACCTCGTGACGCGAGACCGTCGAGGATCGCCGGCATCGCCGCGACGGTGCCGGCATGCCCGAAGTGCAAGCTCACGATCGCGCCCGGATGCACCGCCGCCAGCGTGCGCTGCACGACGACGTCGGCGCCTGGGTCGTCGTAGTCGAGGGGGTCGACGTCGAAACCGAGCACGATCGGATAGCCCGCTTCACCTGCGACCGACTGCACGACCGCAGGCGGTTCGACGGTGCCGTCGTCGGTGCCTGACGGACGGAACAACGTGCCGGGTGTCCCCGTGTACCTCGTGAGCACGTCGCGGCACTTCACGACCTCGTCGAGCATGGCGGTCCGCGACAGCGTGAGGAACGACGGGTGGGTGTAGGTGTGGTTCGCGATCTCGTGTCCGGCGTCGACGAGCTTCTTGCCCCAGGTGGGGTTCGCGTCGAGCCAGTTGCCGACCACGAACGACGTCATCACGGTGTGGTGCGCCGCGAGCACGTCGAGCAAGTGCTGCGCGACCGCGAGGTCGCCGTTCGTGTGGAACGTGAGCGCGACCCGCTTCGCGGTGTCGGGTCCGCGGTCGACGAACCGCGCCGGACCACCCGGTTTCGTCGTCGTCGCCGCCGCGGCGGTCGTGGCTGGGGGAGCAGTCGTGGTCGCCGGTTTCGACGTGCTGGTGGCCCCCGACAGCGCATCGCGGCCGTGGCTTGAGCCGCAGGCGGCCGCGAACGCGAGCGCGCCGGCGGCGAGGAACGATCGGCGGGGGAGCTGGCGATCGGTCACGGCGAAGACGTGTGGCCGTTCGGGCTCGAGACGGCAGAGCAGATGAGCATCCCGGCGACGGTACGCGTCCGCGCGGCAGCCGCGGGTGCAGGCACGGCCGCCCTCGGTGGCCCCGCCGACGAGACGGTCAGTCGCGGATCTGCTGCGCGAGGTAGTGCGAATCGCCCAGCTGACTGACGAGCTCCTGCTGGGTCTCGAGCCAGTCCGCGAACTCTTCCT
>JBEVLJ010000058.1:0-2750 GCA_040509195.1 Acidimicrobiia bacterium | reverse complement strand
GAGATCATCCGTACGTGGCTGTTCGACACGGCGCTGCGGTCACAACTCGAACACGACGCGCTCCCGTGGGCGCACACGTCGATCAACGGGTGGATCCTCGACCCGGACCGCAAGAAGATGTCGAAGAGCAAGGGACACGCGACCACACCGCTCGATCTCCTGGGTCAACACGGTCCCGACGCGGTTCGGTACTGGGCGCTGTGCGCTCGCCCTGGTGTCGACACGGCGTACGACGAAGGCCAGATGAAGATCGGTCGTCGACTCGCGATCAAGATCCTCAATGCGTCGAAGTTCGCGCTCGGTGTGATCGGAGCCAGCACGTCGGATCTTGACGCGTCAGGTGTCGATGCGGTGCACGCGCCGCTCGACGTCGCGATGCTCGCGTTGTTGCGCGACGTGGTCACCCAGGCAACGCGTTCGTTCGACGGCTACGACTACGCGCGCGCGCTCGATCACACGGAGCAGTTCTTCTGGGCGTTCTGCGACGACTACCTCGAGCTCGTCAAGCAACGCGCGTACGGCTCGCGCGGCGACGAGGATGCCGCGTCCGCGCGTGCCGCGTTGCGCGTCGCGCTGTCCACGCTCCTGCGCTTGTTCGCGCCGCATCTCCCGTTCGTCACCGAAGAGGTGTGGTCGTGGTGGCAGACGGGCAGCGTGCACCGCGCACCCTGGCCGACCGCCGACGAGATCGACGTCGCCACCACCGACACCGACACCTACGGAGTCGCAGCTGCTGTCGTTGGCGAGATTCGCAAGGCGAAGAGCACCGCGCAGCGGTCGATGCGCACCGACGTCGTCGCGCTCTCCGTGCGCGCACCGCAGTCATGGCTCGACGCGCTCGTGCTCGCGCTCGACGACGTGCGCGACGCCGGTCGCGTCGCTGATGACGTCGAGGTCGACATGGTCGTGGCTGACGAGCTGGCCGTCGACGTCGAGCTCGCTGCACCCGATGCCTGAGTTGCATCCGGCCGACGCGCGCGCGTGGCTCGACACGCACATGAACCTCGAGCGCATGGTCGGGGTCCCCGCCGGCTCGACGCGGCGCATGGCGCCGCAACCGCTGTCGCGGATGGCGTCGCTCGTCGAGCTGCTCGGGTCGCCGCAGTTGCAGTACCCGGCGATCCACGTCACCGGCACCAACGGAAAGACCACGGTGGCGCGCATGATCACCGCGTTGCTCGTGGTCGACGGTCTCTCGGTCGGCACCGACACGAGCCCGTACCTGGAGCGGTTCAACGAGCGGATGTCGTGGAACGGCGAACCGATCCCCGACGACGAGCTCGATCGCATCCTCGTGCACATGGCCACGCTCGAGGAACTGCTCGACGACCGGCCGAGCTACTTCGAGATCATCCACGGTGCCGCGCTCGAGTGGTTCGCCGACGTGGCCGTCGACGTCGCGGTGATCGAGGTGGGTCTCGGCGGCTTGTGGGACGCCACCAACGTGGTCGACGGCCAGATCGCCGTGGTCACCAACGTGGAGCTCGACCACGTGGAGTACCTGGGCAACAGCCGGGAGTCGATCGCACGGGAGAAGGCCGGGATCGTCAAGCCCGGGGCCGTGTTGGTGCTGGGGGAGACCGATCCCGAGCTCGTGCCCATCTTCGAGGGGGCGGGCCCCGAAGCCACGATCCTGCGCGATCGCGACTTCTGGGTCGGCTCGAACCGGATCGCCGTGGGTGGCCGGGTCATCGAGCTGGTCACGCCGTACGGCAAGTCGCGCGACGTGTTCCTGCCGCTGCACGGTGCGCACCAGGCCGACAACGCGGCGATCGCGCTCGCGGCGGCCGAAGCATTCCTCGGACGCGAGCTCGACGACTCCGTCGTGAGCGAAGCGTTCGCGTCGGTCACCTCACCGGGCCGCCTCGAAGTGGTCGGGCACGAGCCGCTCGTCGTGATCGACGGCACGAAGAACGTCGCGGGCGCGCACGCGGTGCGCGCCGCGCTCGACGAAGAGTTCCCCGCAACCGGTGACGCGTCGCCTGGTGTCGAAGTGCGGCGCACGTGGGTGCTCGGCATCCTGCAGCAGAAAGACGCATTCGAGATGCTCGACGCGCTCGGTGTGCGCGCGGGTGACCGCGTCGTCGCGACACGCGCAGAGATCCCACGCGCGCGTGAACCGCAGGAGATCGCCGACGCCGCGCGCGAGCTCGGTGTCGATGCGGCCGACGTGGAGACCGTCGACGCGGTCGCCGACGCGGTGCGTCGCGCGATCGACGCGAGCGGCCCGACCGACCAGGTCGTGATCGCCGGCTCGCTCTACGTCGCCGGTCCCGCGCGCGCAGCGCTCATCCGATAGCCGGCGCGCCGCGCTGGTCCGGTAAGTTCCGCGCCATGAGCAATCGAACTCTCGTCCTGTGCAAGCCCGACGCGGTGGAGCGCCGTCTCGTCGGGGAGATCGTCGGGCGCCTCGAGCGCAAGGGTCTCACCATCGTCGCGATGGAACAGCGCACCATTGACGCCCAGCTCGCGGGTCGTCACTACGACGAGCACCGCGAGCGTCCGTTCTTCGGCGACCTCGTCGCCTTCATCACGCGCGGCCCGCTCGTCGCGATGGTGGTGGAGGGCGGCGACGACACGTGGAAGACCGTGCGCGGCCTGATGGGTGTCACCAACCCGCGTGAAGCCGCGCCGGGCACGATCCGGGGCGACCTGGCACTCGAGACGCAGGAGAACCTGGTGCACGGCTCCGACGGTCCCGAGTCGGCCGAGCGCGAGATCGCGCTGTTCTTTCCGAACCTCGCTTCGTA
>JBEVLJ010000057.1:0-15597 GCA_040509195.1 Acidimicrobiia bacterium | reverse complement strand
CCGCACCGGCGCGCGCCGTCGGGCACGCACGGTGGCGGTCAGAAGCGTCACGGCGCGAAGGGTGCCGACCTCGAGGTGACGGTGCCTGAGGGCACCAGCGTTCGCGCGCGCGACGGCGAGTTGCTTGCCGACCTGGTGAAGCACGGCGACCGCTACCTCGCGGCCAAAGGCGGGCAGGGCGGCCGGGGCAACGCGCGCTTCTTGTCGAACGCGCGCCGAGCGCCGAGCTTCGCCGAGCAAGGCGAGTACGGCGAGGAGCACTGGCTGCGCCTCGAGGTGAAGCTGCTCGCCGACGCCGCGCTCGTGGGCTTCCCGAACGCGGGCAAGTCCACGCTCATCTCGTCGGTGAGCGCGGCCAAGCCCAAGATTGCCGACTACCCGTTCACCACGCTCGAGCCGCACCTCGGGGTCGTGCGCTTCCAGGATCACGAGTTCGTGCTCGCCGACATCCCAGGGCTCATCGAAGGCGCGGCCGAAGGCAAGGGCCTCGGTCACACGTTCTTGCGCCACGTCGAGCGCGCACGGGTGTTGGTGATCCTGCTCGACCTCGCAGCGGTCGACGGTCGGTCTCCCGAGGAACAGGAGCGGGTGCTCCTGGAGGAGCTCGAACGGTACGAACCCGAGTTGCTCACTCGCCCGCGTGTCGTGGTGGCGAGCAAGAGCGATGTCGCGACCGACCCGTTTGAGCGCGACGACGTGTTCACGATCTCGGCGGTCACGCGTCAAGGCCTCGACCGCTTCCTCGGTCGCCTCGGCGAGTTGATCGACGCGACGCGCGCCGAAGAGCCGGAGCCCGAGACGTTTGCGTTGCTTCGCCCGGCCGAGGAGGGCTTCGCGGTCGTGCGCGACGACGACGGCGGATATCGCGTCACGGGGCGTTCCGCCGAGCGCGTCGTCGCGATGGCCGACCTCACCAATGAAGAAGCGATCGCGTACGTGCAGTTCCGGCTGCGCTCGATGGGGGTCGAACGCGCGCTGAAGCGCGCGGGCGCGCGAGAAGGCGACATGGTGCGGATCGGTCCGGTGGAGCTCGAATACGTCGAGGGCATCTGATGGCGATCGCGGTCGTGAAGATCGGCACGTCGTCCATCACGTCCGAGCGCGGTGAGCTCGACGACGTCGCGCTGACGAAGTTGTGTGACGAGGTCGCGACGGCGCGTGGTCACGGCCACGAAGTGGTCCTGGTCTGCTCGGGGGCCATCGCCGCGGGGCTGCCCGCGCTTGGATTGCGTGAGCGCCCGACCGACGTCGGTACGTTGCAAGCGATCGCCGCGGTCGGGCAACCGTTGTTGATGGCGCAGCTCGGCCGCCTGCTCGCGCACCACGACCTCACGGCCGGACAGGTGCTCCTCACCCCGAACGACTTCGGCGTGCGGTCGCAGTACCTGCACGCACGCGAGACGTTGCGCCGGCTGCTCGATCTCGGTGTGGTGCCGGTGGTGAACGAGAACGACACCGTCGCCGACGACGAGATCCGCTACGGCGACAACGACCGACTCGCCGCGCTGGTCGCGCACCTCGTTGGTGCCGACGTGCTCGTGTTGCTCACCGACACCCCAGGCTTGTTCACCGCGGATCCGCGCCTCGATGCCGAAGCGTCGCTCATCGAAGAGATCGTCGAAGTCGACGCTGCACTCGAAGCGGTTGCCGGTGGCACGGGCTCGGCGCGGGGCAGCGGCGGGATGGCCAGCAAGCTGTCGGCCGCGAAGATCGCGGCCTGGTCGGGCGTGCGCGCCGTGATCGCAGGCGCTGACGTCGTCGGGGTCGTGGCCGACGCCATCGCGGCGAAACCGGTGGGCACGGTGGTGCATCCGCGCGCGGAACGCTTGGGGAGTCGCAAGCTCTGGATCGCGTTCGCACGCGGCGCGGTGGGCCGGATCGTGGTCGACGACGGGGCACGCCGGGCGCTGTGTGTCGACCATCGCTCGCTGCTGCCGGCCGGGGTGCGCGACGTGGAGGGCACCTTCGAGCCCGACGACGCGGTCGAGATCGTCGATCCGACTGGTGCGCCGTTCGCCAAGGGCCTGGTGCGCTACTCGGCCGCCCAGCTGCGATCCGTGGCCGGGCGTCGCACGGGCGACCTGCCCGACGCGTTGCCCCACGAGGTCGTCCACCGCGACGACCTGGTCGTGCTGCCGTGAGCCCGCACCACTCGCGGCTCGCCTGATTGACATGTCAAGCGGACAGGCCAGAGGAATCGCTCAAAAGAAAACAGGCCGGGTGCTCTTGCGCGCGAGAGATCTCTCCGTCACACTACGGTTCGAACTCGTCGACGACCGGCGGGGGGAGAGTCCTCACGAGGGCTTCGACGGTCGGCGAGGAGCGGGTGGTAGGTGAGGCCGGGTCTCTCCTGGCGGCTGCGCCGCAAGGCTGCGCAGTCAGGACGGAGACACGGCCTCACCTTCACCCAACTCGTTCGCTCGCTTCGCGCGCTCGCGCTCGCCGCGGAGGGCTGCGGCGTGTGCGTGTGGGCTTCGTCAGCCTGCTTCGCGTCGGGCGTGTGAGAGCCGCGGCTCGCGTCGCGGCTCGCGACCCCTTCGGTACACTGCGCCGCATGTCGGTCGAGGAGTTGGGTCAGCGCGCGAAGGCGGCGTCCGCGCAGCTGGGGGTCGCATCCACGGCCCGCAAGAACGCCGCGCTGCTCGCCGCCGCTGATCTGCTCGCGCAGCGCGCCGACGAGATCCTCGTCGCCAACGCCGCCGACGTCGTTGCGGCTGAGGCCGACGGCATGGAGCCTGGTCCGCTCGACCGCCTCCGCCTCACCGAGGCGCGCATCAGTGGCATGGCCGACGGCCTCCACGACGTCGCCGGCCTCGCCGACCCGGTCGGTGAGGTGCTCGACGGGTGGACGCGACCCAACGGCCTGCGCATCGAACGTGTCCGCGTGCCCCTCGGCGTCGTCGCGATCATCTACGAGAACCGCCCCAACGTCACGAGCGACGCGGCGGGCATCTGCTTGAAGTCGGGCAACGTCGCGATCCTCCGCGGCTCGGCCACCGCGCTGCAATCCAACGTGGCCATCGCCGACGTGCTCCGCGAGGGTGCGAGCAAGGCGGGGTTGCCCGCCGACTGCGTGCTGCTGGTCGACGACGTTCGCCACGAGGCCGCGGTCGAGCTCATGCAGCTCACCGATGTCGTCGACTGCTTGATCCCCCGAGGTGGTCCGTCGCTCATCCAGAGCATCCGTGACAACGCCACGGTTCCCGTCGTGATCGACGGCGACGGCAACTGCCAGATCTACGTCGACGCGTCGGCCGACCTCGACCAAGCGCTCGAGATCGTGATCAACGCGAAGACCAGCCGTCCGAGTGTGTGCAACGCGGCCGAGACGCTGCTCGTGCACGAGGCAGTCGCCGACCCGTTCGTGCCGCGGGTCGCGCAGGCGCTCACGGATCTCGGCGTCGAGCTCGTCGGCGACGCCGGCGCGCGAGCGCGTTGGGCCGACATGGCCGAGGCCACCGACGACGACTTCGCGAGCGAGTTCCTCGCACTCAAGTTGAGCGTCGGTGTCGTCGCGTCCCTCGACGATGCGATCGCGCACGTCAACCGGTTCAGCTCAGGGCACAGCGAAGCGATCATCACCCGCGATCTGGTGGCGGCGCGACGCTTCACCACTGAGGTCGACGCCGCGGCGGTGCTCGTCAATGCCTCCACCCGGTTCGTCGACGGCGGCGAGTTCGGCTTCGGCGCCGAGATCGGGATCAGCACCCAGAAACTGCACGCGCGCGGCCCGATGGCCCTGCGGGAGCTCACCACCGCAAAGTACGTCGTGTGGGGAGATGGTCATGTTCGCAACTAGGAGATTGGACAGAGATGGCTGAGAGGTTCAAGAACGTCGACGAGGTGGTTGCACGCCTGCGCGAGGCCGACTACCTCGCCGACGACGCCATCGCGGGGGTCGTGTTTCTGGCCGACCGCCTCGAGAAGCCGGTGTTGGTCGAAGGTCCCGCCGGCGTCGGCAAGACGGAGCTGGCCAAGGCGATCGCGGAGATCACGGGCTCGCGCCTCATCCGGCTCCAGTGCTACGAGGGCCTCGACGAGGCCAAGGCGCTCTACGAGTGGAACTACAAGAAGCAGCTGTTGCGGATCCAGGCCGACCGCGAGCACGAGTCCGACTGGGCCGAGGTCGAGTCCGACATCTTCTCCGAGCCCTTCCTGCTGACCCGACCTCTGCTCGAGGCGATCCGGGCCGAGGAACCGGTCGTGCTCCTCATCGACGAGGTCGACCGGGTCGAGATCGAGACCGAGGCGCTGCTCCTCGAGGTGCTGTCCGACTTCCAGGTCTCCATCCCTGAGCTCGGCACGATCGTCGGAAAGCAGCGACCGATCGTGTTGCTCACGTCGAACAACACGCGCGAGCTCTCGGAGGCACTCAAGCGACGCTGCCTCTACCTGCACATCGACTACCCCGACATCGGACGCGAGGAAGAGATCGTACGGGTGCGCGTCCCCGAGATCGACGCCAACCTCGCCGAACAGATCGCACGCGTGGTGCGCTCGATCCGCGCGCTGGAGCTGAAGAAGGCGCCGTCGATCTCGGAGACGATCGACTGGGCGCGCACGTTGCTCTACTTCGGTACCAGTCAGATCGACCCGCAGGTCATTGGTGACACACTGCACGTGTTGTTGAAGTACCAGTCCGACATCACCAAGGCGCGCAAGGAACTGCAGGTTCCCGACCGCGCGGCCCCATGAGCTCTCGATGGTTCGTCCGGTGAGTCTCGCCGACGCGTCCAGTTTGCGGCCGACGTTGCTCGACGTGCTCCAAGGATTCGTGCACGAATTGCGGGCAGGCGGACTGCCGGTGTCGATGACCGAGAACCTCGACGCCATGCGCGCGATCGCGCATCTCGACCTCGACGACCGCGAGCAGTTCAAGGCCGCCCTCGCGGCCACGTTGGTGAAGCAGCACCGGCACCGGCAGTCGTTCGACACCGTGTTCAATGTGTACTTCTCGCTGTTCAGCGACGGCCTCGACGCCGATGCCGAGGCCGAGGCCGAGGCCGACGCGCGGGCACGGCGCGGCGGTGAGCACAACGCGCAGCCCGGCGCCCACGGCCTGAGCGGTGAGGGTGCGGAGGGCGGGAGCCAAGGCCTCAGCCGTGAGGAGCTGGCCGCCATGTTGGTCGCCGCGCTCCGACGGATGGACCAGGACGAATTGCGACGGCTCGCCGCGCTGGCGGTGCACCAGTACGCAGGGATGGAGCCGGGTCGCCCGGTCGGCGGCACCTACTACCTGTACCGCACACTCCGCCAGATCGACCTCGACGACCTGGCGGCCCGACTCATGGGGCAGGCCAAGGAACTGGGCGAGGTGCACGAAGGCGCGCTCGCCGATCGTCTCGCGCGCGAAGAGTTCCAGGCGCGCCTCACGGCGTTTCGGGAGCTGATCGAAGAGGAGATCCGGCGCCTGCTCGTGGCCGATCGTGGCGTCGACGCGATGGCGCGCACGCTGCGCAAGCCACTGCCCGAGGACATCGAGTTCATGCACGCGTCACGCGACGAGATGATGGCGTTGCAACACGCGGTGTACCCGCTCACCCGCGCGCTGGCGGCCCGCCTCGCGCAACGACGCAAGCGCAAGAACCGTGGTGCGCTCGACTTCCGCAAGACGGTGCGCGCCTCGTTGTCGTACGGCGGGGTGCCCGCCGAACCCAAGTTCCGCAGTCCGCATCCGTCGAAGCCCGAAGTGATGGTGATTGCCGACATCTCTGGTTCAGTTGCGAGCTTCGCTCGTTTCACGTTGATGTTCGTGTACGCGATGGCGAACCAGTTCTCGAAGGTGCGGTCGTGGGTGTTCATCGACGGCATCGACGAGGTCACGCACTTCTTCCAGGAGTCCGACGACGTGCTCGAAGCGGTGCGCCGCGTCAACACCGAAGCCGACGTCGTGTGGGTCGACGGCCACTCCGATTACGGCCACGCGTTCGAGATCTTCCACCAGCGGCACTGTCACGAGGTCACCCCGAAGTCGTCGATCATCCTGCTCGGTGACGCGCGCAACAACTACCACGCGTCGCAGTCGTGGGTCGTGGCTGATCTCGCGAAGCGCGCGCGCCACGTGTACTGGCTCGATCCTGAGCCGCGCGGCTACTGGGACACGGGCGACTCGATCGTCTCGGAGTACGCGAAGTACTGCGCGGGTACCTTCGAGTGCCGCAACCTGCGTCAGCTCCAGCAGTTCGTCACGCAGGTCGCCGAGGAAGGCTGATCTCCCGTCACGAGCTCCAGGCCGCTCGGTACTCCTCGATGGCTTGGCGATGGTCGACGATCGGCGCCGGGTAGTCGTACGCGCGTCGCACGGCCGCGTCCGGATCGTGGGTCGATGGTCCGCGCAGCGCGGCGAGCTCTGCCACGTAGCGGCGCACGTATTCCCCGTCGGGATCGAAGCGGGTCCCCTGCACGGTCGGATTGAAGATGCGGTTCGGGTTGGTGTCGGTGCCGGTGCCGGCCACCCACTGCCAGTTCAAGTTGTTGACCGCGAGGTCGCCGTCGATGAGGTGATCGAGGAAGTGCCGCGCACCGACGCGCCAATCGAGGTTGAGATCCTTGGTGAGGAACGACGCCACGATCATGCGCGCGCGGTTGTGCATGAATCCCTCGGCCAGCAGCTGGCGCATCCCCGCGTCGACGACGGGGTAGCCGGTGTGGCCTGTCTTCCACGCGTGGAGCGCGTCGTCGTCATCGTTCCAACGACCGGTTCGGACTCGCACGTCGGACCACGCCGACTCCGGGCGGGCGGCGAGGAACTGGCCGAAGAAGTCGCGCCAACAGAGTTGGCGCACGAACGCGTCGCGCCCGGCGCCGCTCGGGATCGACTCCGCGCTCAGGACCGCTTCGAGCGGCGACACGCACCCGAAGTGCAGATGGGCGGAGAGCCGAGAGGTGGCGTCGCCCGGGAGATCGTCGTGGCGGTCGGCGTAGGCCGCGAGCGAGCCGGCGACCCAATCGTCCAGCGCCGTGTGGCCGATCTCCGTGCCGCCGCGCCCGACCGACGCTCCGGGAGTGCCGTCGACCAAGTGGTCGAGCGAGGGGAGCGCGTCGCTCGCGACCGTGCTGGGCACCGACACCCGGTCTGGTGTGCGCGCGATCGGCCGACGCGGCGCCGCGACCCAGCGCCGGGAGTAGGGCGTGAACACTTGGTAGTGATCCGCGGCCGACGTCGCGCCCGGGGTGACCGCACCTGCAGGCACCACCGCAACGCCGTCGCACGTGTGCACGTCGATGCGAGCGCTCCCGACGCGACGTTCGAGCTGCTGCACCCGGCGCGACGCGAAGCCACTCACGTCGGCGCTCAAGAACACTGCACCCGCGCGTGCGGTGAGCGCCACGTCGGCGACGGTGTCGGCCCAGCTCCCGCGGCGCACCACGAGTCGACCGCCCAGCAGGTGCAGCTCGTGGTCGAGCGCGGCGAGCGAATCGAGCAGGAACGCGGTTCGATTCGCCGACGCGCGACGACCCGCGAAGATCTCGTCGTCGAACACGAAGAGCGGCACGATCTGCGTCGCCGTCGCGCAGGCCGTCGCCAGCGCCGGGTGATCGGTGACCCGGAGGTCGCGAGTGAACACGACCACGGCGACGTCCATCGCCGCGGAGGCTACCCGTGGTGCGAAGCCGTCAAGCCCGTGCGGTCAGGCGAGCGCTATCGGGTGAGCATCGACCACGTGCGTTCGGCGATGCGCGAGAGTGCGAGGAGCTGGGCGCGTTCGCGACGCCGGAACGGGTGCCCTTCACGCCCGACGAGCAGCGTGGCGTCGAACGACGGAACTGCCGCGACGGCGAGGTCGTCCGGTCCCGTGGTGCCGTCGGCCACGCGCGGTGACGCGGCGGTGCCCACTTCGAGGGCCTCGAGGACACACGGGTCGGGGACGGGCTCGCCGGACGATGCCAGCACCGTGCCGACCGTGAGCAGCGCGCTCCAGTCGGCGAGGAACTCGGCGCGGATCTCGGCCACGAGCGTGTCGTGCAACGCGGCGACCGTGGGCGCGCCGCACAGCCGACTCGCGGATTCGAGCGCGTCGAGACGCGGGTCGGGAAAGTGCTCGACCCGCCGCACCTCTTCGACGCTCGCACCGTCGACCTCTTCGATCTCACGCACGAGGAGGTTCATGGCGTCGACATCGCGCAGCACCACCGCGAACTCGTCGACCGCGACGCCGCCACCGTGCTCGAGCACGTCGATTCCGACGATGTCGCCTTCGACGGCACCGATGCGCGAAGCGACGAGACCCAGCGCACCGGGACGGTCGGGGAGCCAGACTCGCACGAGCACATGGGCAGGTTCGGACACGCCGAAATCGTAGGACCCTGCGGGGAACGGGGTCGCGTGATCGATGACGAGAATGTTTCGCCTGGTTGAACACTGCCTCCCGGTGGCTCGTGAAGGACGCTCGTAGACTCCCGCCTCGTATGAGCGGCGAGCGCATCGGTGTCTTGGGCGGCACGTTCGATCCGGTACACATCGCCCATCTCGTGGTGGCGTGCGAGGCTCGCGCCGCACTGGGCCTCGATCGGGTGTTGCTCGTCGTTGCGGGCGATCCGTGGCAGAAGCGCGGTCGGGTTGTGGCGTCGGCGGAGGATCGGCTCGCATTGACGGCGCTCGCGGCAGCCGAGGTCGACGGCGTGGAGGCCTCGTCGATCGAAGTCGAGCGCAACGCGGCGTCGGTCACGGCCGACACGCTCGAGGCGCTCGAGGAGCCCGGACGTGCATTGTTTCTGATCCTCGGTGCCGACGCGGTCGCGAACATGGGCACGTGGCGGCGACTCGACGACACCCGCGAGCTCGCCACGGTGGTGGTGGTGGAACGGCGGGGCGACGTGCACGCGGAGCCGCCCGGCAGCGGCTGGTCCGTCGAGCGCCTGTCGGTGCCTCGCCTCGACGTGTCATCGACCGATCTGCGGGAACGGATGGCCTCGGGGCGCCCGATCGACGCCATGGTGCCGCCCGCCGTCGTGCGCGAGATCCGCCGGCGTGGGCTCTACACTCACGGGTGATGACGCAGCGAGTTTCCGGCACTTGACCCCGCCCACCGCCGACGCGTCCGCCACCGAGATTGCTGGCGACGCCCCAGCTCGCGCGGCGACCGCCGCCCGTGCGGCCGACGACAAGCAAGGCAGCGAGATCGTCGTGCTCGACGTCGGCGACATCATCTCGATCACCGAGCGCTTCGTGCTCGTGAGTGCGAGCAACACGCGCCAGGCGCGCACCATCGTGGACGCGGTCGAAGCCGCGCTCAAGGCCGAGGGCGGCCCTGGACCCCGTGCGGTCGAGGGGTTGGACGACGCATCGTGGGTGTTGATGGACTTCGGCGACGTCGTCGTGCACGTCTTCCTCGAGGAGACCCGCGCCTACTACGACCTCGACCGCCTCTGGGCCGACGCCCCGATCGAGCTCCGGATCGCGCCGGCCTCCGAACGCGCCGTCTGACGACTCAGAGGTAGGGGCGCATCTCCACGCCGCGGTCGGCGAGGCCGTGCTTCAGCTCGCGCACGCCGACGTTGCGCGCCAGACGCGGTGAATACAGGATCGAGCTGATGATCGCGGCCTGCGCGCCGCCCGCGTCGAGTCCGTCGGCGATGTGATCGACGGTGCCCGCGCCGCCGGACGCGATCACGGGCACGTTCACTGCATCGGCGACGGCGCGCGTGATGTCGAGGTCGTAGCCTGACGCGGTGCCGTCGCGGTCGATGCTGTTCACCACGATCTCGCCCGCGCCGAGGTCTTCACCGCGGCGCACCCAGTCGAGCGCGTCGAGGTCGGTGGCGAGGCGCGCGCCGTCGATGAACACCTCGTAGCCGCTCGGGATCCCAGGGCGGATGCCCACGTGCTTCACCTGCGTGCTCAACACGATGCACTGCCGACCGAACGCCTCGGCGCCGTCGCGCAGGATCTCCGGGTTGCGCACCGCCATCGAGTCGACCGAGATCTTCTCGGCACCCGCCTTCAACACCGCGAACATGTCGTCGACCGAGCGAATCCCGCCGCCGACGGTGAACGGCACGAACACGTGGTGCGCGACGCGACGCACCGTCTCGAGATCGATGGCGCGCTTCTCTGCGCTGGCCTTGATGTCGTAGAACACGATCTCGTCGATCTGATCCGCGTAGAGACGTTGCGCGAGCTCCTCCGCCGGCGCGACGTCGATGTTGTCCTGGAACTGCTGCGCCTTGGTGACGCGCCCGGCGACCACGTCGAAGCACGCGATGAGCCGCTTGGTCAGCATGCCGGCTCCGTGTCGGAACGGAGCGCAGGTTCCCAGGCGGCGAAGCCGCGCAGGAGGTCGAGCCCGAGCGGGCCGCTCTTCTCGGCGTGGAACTGGGTCGCCACGATGTTGTCGCGCGCGACGACGGAGCAGAACTCGTGGCCGTACTCGGTGACGCCGAGCACGTCGGCGTCGTCGGCCGGCACGCAGTGGTACGAGTTCACGAAGTAGAAGTGGCCGGTGTCGCCCACGTGCTCGAGCACCGGGTGGTCACGCACGAACCGCACCTCGTTCCAGCCGATCTGCGGCACGCGTCGGTCCGACGGGAAGCGGATGACGGTGCCGGGCACCCAACCCAGGGTGGGTGTGTCGCCCTCTTCGCTGTGGTCGAACAACACCTGCAGACCGATGCAGATCCCGAGGAACGGCACGCCGTCGGCCACGCGGGCGGCGAGCGCGTCGACCAGGCCTCGTTCCTGCAGCGAGTCGATGGTGGCGCGAGCCGCACCCACGCCGGGCAGGATGATCCGCTCCGCGTCGGCCACCTGTTCCGGCGAGTCGACGAGTCGGCACGCGAGGCCGAGATGCGCCAGCGCGAACTGGACACTCGGCGCGTTGCCCGCCCGGTAGTCGACGACGCTGATCACCGGGTCAGAGTACGACGACTGAGCGCAAGACTTCCCCTCGTTCCATCTGGTGGAACGCGTCCTCCACATCGTCGAGCGCGATCGTCTCGCTGACGAAGCGGTCGAGATCGAGACGGCCTTCGAGGTAGAGATCGATCAGCATCGGGAAGTCGCGTGATGGCAGGCAGTCGCCGTACCACGACGGCTTGAGCGCGCCGCCGCGTCCGAAGAACTCGATCATCGGGAGCTCGATCGTCATCGACGGATCGGGCACGCCGACTTGCACGACGGTGCCCGCGAGATCGCGGGCGTAGAACGCCTGTTGCAACACGTCGGGACGGCCGACGGCTTCGATGCACACGTCGGCGCCATACCCATCGGTGAGTGCGCGGATCGCCTCGATGGGATCGGTGTCGCTCGAGTTCACCGTGTGGGTGGCGCCGAAGGCGCGCGCCGCGTCGAGCTTCCCTGCGTCGATGTCGACGGCGATGATCGGGCTCGCACCCGCGAGACGCGCGCCCATGATCGCGGCATCTCCCACGCCGCCGCAACCGAACACCGCGACGCTGTCGCCGCGACTCACGTTGCCGGTGTGCATCGCGGCACCGAGTCCCGCCATCACGCCGCAGCCGAGCAGCCCGGCGGCCTCGGGACGCGCGCCCGGATTCACCTTGGTTGCTTGGCCCGCGGCGACGAGGGTCTGCTCCGCGAACGCGCCGATGCCGAGCGCGGGGCTGAGCTCGGTGCCGTTGGTGAGTGTCATCTTCTGCGTCGCGTTGAAGGTGGCGAAGCAGTACCACGGTCGCCCGCGCTTGCAGGCGCGACACGTGCCGCACACCGCGCGCCAATTGAGCACCACGAAGTCGCCAGCTTCGAGATCGTGCACGTCGGGGCCGACCGACTCCACCACGCCCGCGGCTTCGTGGCCGAGCAGGAACGGGAACTCGTCGTTGATCGCGCCTTCGCGGTAGTGGAGATCCGTGTGGCACACGCCGCACGCCTGCACGGTGATGCGTGCTTCACCTGGCCCGGGGTCGGGCACGACGATCTCCGTCACCTCGACGGGCTCGCCTTGCGCGCGGGCAATCACTCCTCGAACCGTGTTGGCAGCCATGCCCGCGGTTCTACTGCAATTCGAGTGTGGCGCGCACCGGGCGATGGTCGGACCCGACATCGGGAAGCACCGCGGAGTCGAGCACGCGCCACGACGAGGTCGTGCCGTCACGCAACAGGATGTGGTCGATCTGGCTGTGTGGTGCACGCGCAGGCCAGCTGCGTCCACGCACCGCGCGTCGCCATCCCGGAAGGAACGTGACGACGCCCGGTCCCCAGAAGTTGCAATCGCCGGCGACGACGGCCGGGCGCGTCGGCGGCGGCAGCTGCGCCCGCAACCGGCGAAGGTGGATCGGTGGTCCGTAGGGCAAGCGCGACGTGAGGTGCAATCCGATCAGGTCGATCGGGCCGTCGGGCGTGAGAACTTCGAGGTGGATCCCCGCGCGTTCGGGGGTGTGATCGTTGAACACGCGACCGAAAGGGATGGTGCGCAGTTGCGTGGCCGGGAGCCGGGAGAGCACCGACACGCCGACCAACCCGGTGCCACAGCCGTCGCGTCGCACCTGGGGCCACGGAGAGATTGCAGCTCGACCGAACGGGAGCTCGAACAACGCCGCGCCGATTCGCTCGGCCGCTTCGGCGACCACCGACGGTTGGCCTTCGGGCCACCACGTCTCCTGCACGACCGTCACGTCACCAGCGATCTGCTCGATCACGCCGGCGAGGTCGTACGGCATGCACGAGCCGTCGGTGCGCGGACGCACCCCCGCATGCGCGTTGAAGCTCGTGAGCGTGAACGTCATCGCGCCCGCACGCTACCCACCCCCTCCGACCAAACCAGCGTCAGCTGGGAGGGTCATAGACGGGTCAGCTGACGCCGGTTCGCGATGAGAACGTCACGCAGCTGGGAGCGTCACGGTGAACCGCGCGCCGCCGATGGGTGCGTCGTCGATCGCGACGGTGCCGCCGTGGCCTTCGACGATCGCCTTCACCATCGAAAGCCCGAGGCCGAGGCCGCCTTCGTCGCGCGCGCGACCGTCGTCGAGGCGCGTGAAGCGCTCGAACACCTTCGCCCGATCATCGACGGCGATCCCGCGTCCGTCGTCGTCGACGGTGAACGTGACGGTGTCGGCGTGGGTTTGCAGCGAGACGTCGACGCGCGACGTTGCGTGACGATCGGCGTTGTCGATCAGGTTGCGTGCCACACGCGCGAGTTGCTCGCGTCGACCGTGCACGCGTCCGGCGCTCACCTGCGTGGTGTCGATCACCGAACGATGGAGTCGCAGCTTCTCCTCGAGGAGCAGCTCGTCGAGGTCGACGTCGGGCAACGACTCGAGCGGCGCCAGCTCTTCGTACTCGTCGAGGCGGGCGAGGTCGAGGAGGTCGCTCACCATCACGTCGAGCCGCGCGTCGTCGGCGAGCGCGCGCTCGGCGATCGCCGGCCAGTCGGCCTGGTCCTGGTGGCGCAAGGCGACTTCGAGGTTGGTGCGGATCGACGCGATCGGGCTGCGCAGCTCGTGCGACGCGTCCGACACGAACTGTCGCTGCTTCTGCGACGAGGTCTCGAGGCGATCCAGCATCGCGTTCATCGTGCGCGCGAGCCGGCCGACCTCGTCCTTCGCTCGGGGCTCGGGCACGCGTCGGTCGAGGGTGCTCCCCGTGATCGCTTCGGCTTCCGAGCGGATCACTTCGACCGGTCGGAGCGCACGGCCGGCGAGGAACCACACGGCAGCACCGACCAGGGCGATCAGCGCCGGCACGGCGAACCACATGACCGTCTTCAGGTTCGAGACCGCCGAATCGACCTCGGCGAGCGAGCGCTGCGCGACCAGCGTGACGCGCCCGCCCTCGGTCTCGACCACTCGCTGATCCTGTCGATATCCGGCGGGCGGGTTGCGAGGCACCGCCACGCCGGTGCCGACGTACTCGCATTCGCCGTTCGGCCTCTGCACGCACACGTCGACGTACTGCGGTCGCAAGTCGTCAACCGGCGTTCCCTGCTCCAGTTGATTCGCCAGCAGCGCGAGCTCTTGCTCGTTGGTCTCTTTGATGCCTGAGACGAGGTTGTCGTGGACGACGGTCACGAGCCCCCACGCCGCGGCGGCGAATGCGACGCCGAACACGATGGTCGCAACCAACGTGAGGCGCCAACGGACGGTCATGCGTCGGGCTCGAGGCGATACCCCGCACCGCGCACGGTCTGCAACGTCTCCAAGCCGAAGGGCGCGTCGATCTTCTTCCGCAGGTAGCCGACGTACACCTCGACCACGTTCGGGTCGCCGGCGAAGTCGATGCCCCACACGTGGTCAAGGATCTCCGGCTTCGACGCGACATTGCCGTCCTTGCGCATCAGGAACTCGAGCAGCGCGAACTCTCGTGCGGTGAGCTTCACGTCGGCGTCGCCGCGCTTGGCGCGTCGGGTGCCGGGATCGAGCTCGAGCGTGCCGCACGTCATCACCGTCGGGCGTGGGGGAGCGCCGCGGCGGATGAGCGCGCGAATCCGCGCGAGCAACACGACGAACGAGAACGGCTTCGACAAGAAGTCGTCGGCACCCGTGTCGAGCGCTTCGGCTTCGTCATACTCGCCGTCCTTGGCGGTGAGGATCAGGATGGGTGTCCAGTTCCCCTCGTCACGCAGCGTCCGGCACACCTTGTAGCCGTGGATGCCAGGCAGGAGCACGTCGAGCACGATGGCGTCGTACGACCCTTCGCGTGCGCGCCACAAGCCGTCATTGCCGTTGTGCTCCACGTCGACGTCGAAGCCCTCGGCCACCAGGCCGTCGGCGATCGCGGCCGCCAGATGTTCCTCGTCGTCGACCACCAGCACTCGCACGGGTCAATTGTGCAGTGTGGAGCGGCCCGGGGCGAAGCAGCCGCTCAGGTGACTCTCAGCGCCGGTTCCGGCGACTACCCTGGGCGCAGCGAGCAGAGAGCAACTCCCTCCGCAGCTCGCGGGTCTTTCCTCATCGCACGTCGTCCGTCTGATCGATTCGATGCGCACCGAGTATCGACCCACCGCCGGCATTCCGGCCTCCACGGGTCGACCGGTTCCGATCACACACGACGACGAAAGCGAAACTTCCTCATGGATCCATCCTTTGCCGATCTCGGCCTGCCCGCCGAGCTCGTCGACGCCCTCGCACGCGACGGCATCGAAACCGCCTTTGCCATCCAGGCCCTCACGATCGCCGACGCACTCGCCGGGAAGGACATCTGCGGCAAGGCCAAGACCGGCTCGGGCAAGACGCTCGCGTTCGGCCTCCCGGCGTTGGCACGCGTGTCGAAGAGTGAACCGGCTCGACCGCGCGGCCTCGTGCTCGTCCCCACGCGCGAGCTCGCCACGCAGGTCACTGCCGCGCTCGCCCCGCTCGGTACCGCGGTCGACCGCAAGGTGCGCGCGGTGTACGGCGGCGTGTCGATGGACCCGCAGATCGAAGCGCTCCGCAAAGGCGTCGACATCGTCGTCGGCACGCCGGGTCGCCTCATCGACCTCATCGAGCGCGGTGAGCTGTCGGTCGCCGCGATCGAGGTGCTCGTGCTCGACGAAGCCGACCGCATGGCCGACATGGGCTTCATGCCGCAGGTGCAGAAGATCCTGTACCGCATCGAGACTCCGCACCAGACGATGTTGTTCTCCGCCACGCTCGACGGCGCGGTGAAGCGACTCGTCGCTCGCTACATGAACGACCCGGTGAGCCACGAAGTCGACGAAGACG
>JBEVLJ010000056.1:0-5349 GCA_040509195.1 Acidimicrobiia bacterium | reverse complement strand
CACCGACCAGCGCAGCGACGCAGGGTCCACTCGGAGGTGTCCGAGCGCGCGGCGACGCCCGACTCCGTGGAGCGCGAGGTCACCAGGAAGGTGAAGGGTGAGTGCCACGCGGCCGGTCGTGCCGTCGAGATCGGGCAGATCGATCTGGTCGGGGGCGATGATCTCCTCGAACACGAACTCGGTGAGGATCTTCGCGATCAGCTCCCGGTTCGCTCGCTCCCAGCGTGCCTGGTCGAGCCCGTCCACGAGCCATCCCTCGTCGGTCACCATCACGTGCGCTCCACAATCGTGTTGGTCGTGCCGACTGGGACGCCGAACTCCTGGAACACGTTGTGGTCGTGCACCGCGTATTCGTCGCGTCCCGTGATCGCGTTGACGATGACGGCGTTGCGGTGGGCGCCGAGGCCGAGGTCGGGTGCGCCGACGCCGTGGGTGTGCAGCTCGGCGTTCTGCGCGTACACCGAGAGCGGGGTGCCGTCGACACCGACGAACCGGTAGTCGCGCGTCACCTCGGGCCGCCCATGGGCGTCGAGCGCGAGCACACCCGGCGCCACCGGGAGCGGGCTCGGTTCGTAGCCGGTGGCGAGCACCAGGGTGTCGGTGTCGTGGGTGAATTCGGCATGCTGGTCCTGGTGATCGAAGTGGAGGGTGAGGCACCCGGTGGATCCGGCGGGTGCGACCGATCGGAGCTCGCACGCCGCCGCGTACCGCAGCGGCACGTTCCCGCCGTCGATGCTGCGCTCGTAGAGCACGTCGAAGATGCGGTTGCTCGTCTCCGCCGAGATGCCCTTGTAGAGGAGGTCCTGACCGCGTCGGATCTCGTCGCGCCGCGCGCCGTCGAGCGCGTGGAAGTAGCTCGTGTACTCGGGCGAGAAGTGCTCGAGGCCGAGCTTCGAGTACTCCATCGGGAAGAAGCCCCGACTGCGCGTGAACCACGCCACCTCGGTGCCCGGTGCGTGCTCGAGGAGGTCGGCCACGATCTCGGCGGCGCTCTGACCCGAGCCGACGACCGTGACGCGCCGCGTGGTGAGCACCGCAGCGCGGTGCGACAGGTACTCGGCGGAGTGGAACACGTGGTCGCCGAGCGCGGGGCGCGCGCACTCGGGCACCACCGGGCGCGTGCCCACGCCGAGCACCACATGGTCGGCGACGAGCTCCTCGCGCGTGCCGGACGGCGTGGTCACCGTCACGCGCCAGCTGCTCGGAGCGCCGTCGACGGGGTCGCTCGCGCTCACCGGTTCGACCTGCTCGACGCGGCTGGCGAACCGGATCGACGTGAGCCGGTGCGCGACCCACCGGCAGTACGCGTCGTACTCGCGCCGCGGGATGTGGAAGTGCTCGTAGAAGTAGAACCGGTAGAGCCGAGCGTGCTCGTGGAGGTAGTTGAGGTAGCTGTGACGGCTCGTGGGATCGGCGAGCGTCACCAGGTCGGCGAGGAACGGCACCTGCAGGCTCACGCCGTCGATCAGGAGCCCGGCGTGCCATGCGAAGTCGTCGCCCGCGTCGAAGAACGTGGCGTCGACGTCGGGCACCGGATCGAGCAGCGCGGCGAGCCCGAGGTTGAAGGGCCCGACTCCCACGCCGATGACCCGCTGGCTCGTCGCGTCGACCACGGTCATGCGCGGTGGTCCTTGTCGGAAAGATCGAGCGGGAAGCGCTCGGCGAACGACGCCCGCGTGCACGCGAGCAGCAGCGCGCGCTTGTGGGGAAGATCGAGCACGGCGACGGGGACGTGACCCAGGTGCTCGCAGTAGCGGATCATGCGCGTGTTCTCGATCGACGGCTCGCACACCACTCGCGCCGCGTGTGCGTCATCGAAGAGCTTCGTGAGCACCGCGCGCCCGAGCAGCCGTGGGATGCCCGAGCCGAGGAACTCCGGCGGTCCGACGAGCACGTGCCACCCGCGATCGCTCACGAGCGCGTCGTAGTGCTCGGCGAGCGGGTCGTCCGCGGGGAGGTACGTCTCGACGTACGCGAACGGTTGATCGTCGATCGTTGCGATCCATGGTTGTGAGTGGGCGATGCCGCGCTGCGCAACGAGGTACGCGCGCACGTCGCGCACGGGTGCGGCGAGATCGGGCCACCACTCCCGCACGTGCGGGAACGCGCCCCACTCCGCGACCACAACAGCGTCGTGCTCGGGCTCCGCCAGCCGGAACTCGACACGCGCGGGCGCGTCGGGTGGCTGGATCGACCATGCCGTGTCGGTGAAGGTCATGCCGGCACGTCCTGGAGCGGGTTCGCGACGGTCACGTACACCGACTGCGTCGAGATGTCGCCGACGAGCTCGTCCATGCCGTGGAAGCGCGTGCGCAGATTGCCCTTGCATGGCCACTCCCCGTCGTCGAGGAGACGGTCGAGCAGCGACGGCGGGTATCGACCAGGCCGGGCCCGCTCGCGCTCGAGCAGCGCGCGGAGGTCCACGAGCAGCACGTGCTCGTCGACCACGCCGGCCGTGCCGAGCGCGTTCACCACGCCGAGGGTCATGTTCACGAAGAGGTAGTAGACGAGGCGCTCGTCGGCCAGGTCCTCGGGGAAGATCGACTCCGTGACCTCGCCGACTGCAGGGATGACGCGCACGAAGTCGTCGTGCGCGGCCGCGCGGTGGAAGTAGCCCTGACTGTCGCGGTACACGCCGCGCACGGGCCAGCCGCCCTCCATCTCGATCAGGGTGTTCTGCTGGTGCGCTTCGAAGCACAGCCCGACGTCGACGTACAGGCGAACCAGCGAGACCACCACCACGTCGCAGAACCTTCGGAACCACTCGCGTGCGACCACCTGCTCGCGGTCGCCCGTGCGCGCGGCGAGCTGGCGCACGATGGCGCCCAGGCGGCTGACTTCGCCATAGGGATGGTCCTGGCACAGCGTGGTGAGCGCGGTCGCGTCGGCGAGCGCGCCGACATCCCCCCAGCGGTTCTCGCGCAGCAGCACGCTGTACCCCGACACGACCTCCCCGTGCCGATGTACGGTGAGGTAGGCGGGATCCTGCAGGAGCACGAAGTCGGGCGCGACGGCGCGTGCCCGATCGCCGATCTCGGTGTGCGCGAGCCGCGCCGACTCGACGGCGCGCCCGAGCTCCTTCGGGAGCGTGACACGCATCGAGTTCGTCATGCGGACGTGGAGCGAGAACTTGCACTGGAACGCGGCGTCGCGCCGGTAGAGCGTGCGCACCGAGCTCGTCGGCGCGTACGGCGACCCGAGCGCGCCGAGGGCGACGATCGCGCGGGAGTCGTACAGGTCCGCGTGCGCTGGATCGGCGCGGAGCATGGCGGCCTCCCACGGATGCGCGGGGAGCAGCACGCGCGGACCGAGGGACGCGAGGGCGCGGTCGAGGGCGTCGTGGTCGACGAGGGGATCGGTGCGCAACAAGCTGAGGGCGAGGTCGGGTGCGGAGTCGGTGCACGCGCTGTCGTGCGCGACGAGCGCGGGATCGACGGCGAGCCAGTCGAGCGCCACGCGTGCGCCCGCTTCCGGTGAGTAGGCGCGCCGCTCGTCCGCGCTCATCTCGCCCCGGCTCTTCGGGGTCGGGTGCACCATGTGGCCGATGAGCAGCCCTTGCTCGGTGTCGACGAACGGCAGGGCCTCGGCGCTCCAGAGGCGGTCGACGTCGTCAGCCCGGCCGGTGAGCGTGTCGGCGATCGCCGCTGTGCTGTCGAGGACGCGCGCCGCGAGCCCGGTATCCGCCGAGGTGGCATCGACGGGGACCGGCTGCTCGCCCGCCGCGAGCTCGTCGACGAGGAGCTCCGTCAACTGGGGCAGGTCGATGCGCCGCGCCACACCATCGTCGGCAACCACCTGCGCGGGCAGTGCGAACTGGTGGCGCAGCGTCGGGGAGCGGTAAGAGAGCCCGACGACGAGCGCGGCGTGACGCGTTCGGAGCGGTACCACGAGCGCGTGCGCGCTGGAGAGGTCGAGGGCCGCGTCGAGGTCAGGCGCGAGTGCATCGCGCGTCAACACCGTCGCGTCGGGCGTCTCGCGCGCGTAGCAATTCAGGAGCGCGTGCGTCGCCAGGTGCTCCGCGGCGGCGTCGGGGGTCGTCGAACGTGGGCTCATCCGCGCGCCGGGCCCGCGACAGTGGCGGTTGCGCCAGGCGTGGTTGCACCAAGGGTGGTTGCGACGGCCTCGCCGACGGCGAGGATCTCGTCGAGGACCGCGCCGACGTCACTCGCGTCGACGAGCGGGTTCACGATGCTGAGCTTGAGGGCGACGCGTCCCCGCCAGCGCGTCCGGCCGATCACGGCGCGTCCCTGCTCGAACACCTGCTGTTGGATGGCGCAGTTCACCGCGTCGAGCTCGGCCTCGGTGTGCGCGCCGTCGCCGACCCACCGGAACACGACCGTCACGGTCGATGGGGGAGCGAGGAGCTCGAGCCGCTGGTGAGCCGAGATCGTGGCCGCGGCGGCGTGTGCCTCGTCGACGACGTGCTCGAGCATCGCCGCCATCTCGCGTCGCCCCGTCGCGCGCAGCGACACCACGGCCTTCAACGCGTCGAACCGGCGCGACGTGTCGAGCGACCGGCCGACGAGGTTCAGCACACCACGCTCCTCGTCGTCGGCGCGGTTCAGGTAGTCGTGATGGTCGGCGATCACCGCGAAGGCATTCGGATCGCGGACGAGGAGCGCGCTGGCGCTGATCGGCTGCCACCAGAGCTTGTGGAGATCGGCCGTCACGGAGTCGGCGTGCTCGATCCCATCGAGGTGATGGCGGAGCCGGTCGCTGAGCGCGAACGCGGAGCCCAGCGCGGCGTCGACGTGCAGCCACGTGTCGTGGGCCCGGGTCAGTGCGGCGATCTCGTCGATCGCGTCGACCGCGCCGAGGTCGGTGGTCCCAACGGTGGCGACGACCGCGACCACCCGGTCGCCATCGTCGCCGGCGCGCGTGAGCGCATCGCTGAGCGCGCCGACCCCCATGCGACCGTGGTCGTCGACCGCCACGGTGACGGCCGCGCTCCGCCCGAGACCGAGCACGAGACAGGCCTGCGCGACGCTGAAGTGCGCAGCCTCCGACGTGATGACGACGGCACGCATGCCCGTGCCGGTCGCGTGGGTCGTCGCGGTACGTGCCGCCGCGTGTTCGCGCGCGAGGAGCAGGCCGAGCAGGTTCGACGCGGTGCCGCCCGCGGTGAGCACGCCGGTCGCGCCGGGGGAAAGCCCGATCCGGGTGGCGAGCCACCGGACGAGGTGGTCCTCGACGAGGGTGGCGGCCGGCGCCTGGTCGTACGAGTCGAGCGACTGGTTGGTGGCGCCGATCGCGAGCTCGGTCGCGGCCGCCGAGATCAGGGTCGGCGAGTGGAAGTGCGCGAGCGATCGTGCGCTCGACGGCGCGACGCCGTGCGCGAGCACCGTCGCG
>JBEVLJ010000055.1:0-2835 GCA_040509195.1 Acidimicrobiia bacterium | reverse complement strand
CCCGGCACCGCGGTGGCCACCACTTCGAGGGCACCCGACTGCGCCAGGCGACGGCTGATCCGGCGCAGACCGTGATCTTCGAGGTACTCGACGAGCGCGTCGTCGGGCGTGAGCGTTCGAGCGCGGATCCCCGGACGCAGCAACGCTTCCTCGTAGTCGAGCGGCTCGTGCGCGAAGCACTCCGCCAACCCCGACTTGCCTTCCACCTCCACGATCAGCACGCTCAGGCCCGCCCGGGCTGCAGCAACGGAGAGTGCCGCCGTTACGGTTGTCTTTCCCACCCCGCCCTTGCCCGCCACGATCACGACCCGGGAGGTCGCGCAGAAGCGCTCGAGGTCCATGGTCAAGGATGCTACGGGAGCCCTTCGACGCCGCCGCCTGCGACGGTTCGGTGCATGCCTCGCCCTCGCGCTCGCGGGGGTGACGCTCGCGCTCGACTCCGTCGCGGCCGCATCGACACCCGGCGCGCAGCCTCCGGTTGGTCGGCGCGGGATCATGGTCGTGCAGGTCGAGGGTTACTTCGACCCGCCGAGCGAACAACTCGTGCGCGACTCGATCGCCGACGCGAACGAACGCAAGCTCACCATGGTCATCCTGCAGGTCGACTCGTCGGGCGCGATCGACACGGGTGTGCAGAAGGTGGTGCACGCGATCCATCAGTCGAAGGTGCCGGTCGTCGTGTGGGTCGGGCCGTCGGGATCGAACGCCAAGGGCGCGACCACGCTGATCATGGAGGCCGCGCACGTCGCCTACATCTCGCCTGCGTCGGGCGCCGGCCCCGGTCATCCCGTGCAGCTCGACGATCCGAGCGCGTCGACGCAGCGCGAGGTTGGCGATCAACTCGCCGCGCTCGCCCGCACGCGCCGCCGCGACCCGGTCGGCCCGCGCAAGCTCGCTGGCACTCGGCTGGGATCCACGGCCGCGCACGCGGTCGGCGCGACCGATGGGGTGCGACCCACGCTCGGCGAAGTGGTCGTGAAGCTCGACGGCAAGACCGTCACCACCGCGGCCGGCGACGTGACGCTGTCGACCGCGAAGGTGGTAGGCGTTGGGCGTGACCGTCGGCGCCAAGCGAACCAAGACGTGGTGTTCGTGCGGCTCGGGCTCGAGGGCCAGATCCTGCACCGGCTCATCAGTCCGTGGATCGCGTACTTCTTGTTCGTCGCCGGCGTCGCGCTGCTCGTGTTCGAGTTCTACACCGCATCGATCGGCCTCGCGGGTCTGGTCGGCGCGATCTGCACCGTCGGCGCGTTCATCGGCTTCTCCTATCTCCCGGTGCATTGGTGGGCGTTCGCGTTGCTGCTCATCTCCGCGTTCGGCTTCGCGATCGACGTGCAAGCGGGATCGCTGGGTGTGTGGACCATCATCGCGACGGTCGCGCTCGGCGCCGGTTCGCTGTGGCTCTACGGCGGCGACTCGAGCCTTCGACCGTCGTGGTGGGTGCTGCTCGTGGTGTGCCTCGGCGAGTTGCTGTTCATGGTCGGCGCGATGCCGGCGATGGTGCGCTCGCGGTTCTCCACGCCCACCATCGGTCGCGACGGGATGATCGGTGAGACGGGTCTCGCGGAGGTCGACGTGAACCCCGACGGAGTGGTCGTGATCCGCGGTGCTCGGTGGCGCGCGCGCACCAACCGGGCCACGCCGATCATGGCCGGCGAGCCGGCGCAGGTGGCGGCGGTCGACGGCGTGGTGCTCGAGGTCGAGCCGCTCGAAGGCGCAGCCAAGGACTACCGCGACCGCGGTCGCACGCCCACCACCTGAAACTGCCCCTTGTCCTGCCCGAGGAACCGGGGTACGTTGCGCGCTGCCGGCTCGTCGGGGGGACGAGCGCGTGACGGAGAGGGTGCTCTCGTGGCTGTCCGTACACTCGACACTTGGCGTGATCGGGCTGCATGTCGCGGCCCCGAGACCGCCCTGTTCTTTCCGCCGACGACCACCGAGCGACGCGACGCGCGCGACGCTCGCGAGCGTCGCGCCAAAGCGATCTGCCGGGAGTGCCCAGTGGCACACCAATGCCTCGAGTACGCGATGAGCCTGGGTGAGGCGCACGGGATCTGGGGCGGGCTCAACGAAGTCGAGCGTCGCGGCCTGAAGAACGCCAACTACCGCTGAACTGCCGCGCGACCGCAGCCGCGTAGAATGCGCAGGTGGAACGCCCCGGCGCTGCCCACGCGCTCGACGTCCCTGTGCGCGACCTCGCTGGCATCGGACCGGTCGCGCCGGTTCCCGTCGCCCTTGCGCGTCGGGCGCGCTGATGGCTGACCTCACGCCCGGCGTGCCGAGTGCGCTGTCGCCACTCGTGCGCCGCATCGTCGCACCGAACCCTGGTCCGTTCACCGGTCCCGGTACCAACACGTACCTCGTCGGGATCGACGAAGTCGCGGTGATCGACCCAGGCCCCGACGACGCGAAGCACATCGACGCCATCGTCGGCGCGTCGATGAAGGAGCGCGTGCGATGGGTGGTGCTCACGCACACGCATCCCGACCACGTCGCGGGCGCGGCGCGGCTTGCCAAGATCACGAAGGCCGAGGTGCTCGCGTACGGCAAGCGCATCGACAAGGACGCGCACTTCACGCCCGACCGCGCGATCGACGAGGGCGACACCGTCGAAGGCACCGAGTTCGGGCTCGACGTGCTGCACACGCCCGGCCACGCGCCCAACCACCTCTGCTTCCTGCTCGAGGAAGAACGCCTGCTGTTCACCGGCGACACCGTGTTGGAGGGCACGTACTCGGTCGTCAATCCTGCGCGCGGCGGCGACATGCGCGCCTACCTCGACACGCTCACCCGCATCGAGAAGATGCGACGGTTGGCACGGATCTGCCCCGGTCA